>JAICXX010000245.1 GCA_025934485.1 Chitinophagaceae bacterium | reverse complement strand
GTTGCCCAACCTGGATTCGAACCAAGACGAGCAGATCCAGAATCTGCTGTACTACCATTATACTATTGGGCAATCGAGGGTCCCTATAAATGGGACCGCGAAATTAGGGAATTTTTGCGTTATTTGCCAAAATTACTCGCTTTGGTGAAGTTTAAAGAATGCGTCGCTGCAGGAAGCCTCGTATTGATCCTGCTACCCGGACTGAGCCCGGCCCAACCCCCGAACCCAGCGGGCCTGCCCGCCGCATCCCTGGTCCCGCCGCAGCCGCCAAAGACCGCAGACAACGGTCCGGCGTCACCAGAAGCGAACAACAGACCAGCATCACCCCCCGCAATCACCAACCCGTCGCCGGCCGACAGCTCCATAAAATCAGCCTTCGCCATGCTGGACTCCCTCTTCCGCCGCCCGAAATTTCTCTACGTCGCCGTAGGCCCCGACATCCCCGCCGACATCCAACCCATCATCGCCCGCATGAACAACGCCATCGCGGCGAACCAGGCGTGGTTCCAGCAATACCGGGACAAATATCCCAACCAGCCGCTGCCCTACGACGAACACTTTGGCGTCACGCCGTCGCAGTACTATAGTGTACTCCGCCTCCAGGCGACACCGCCGCCCCTCGTGCCCATTGATTCCCAAACCGTAACCGTGATAAAGGAAGGCAGTCTGATCCACCTCCAATGTGGCGGCACCGGCGAGGAGCATCTTCTCAACTACCTCTATATCGACACCGTCCACCGGGTGCTAGAATACGGCGGCGATACGATCCCCTTCGCGGGTCCCGCAAGCGCCGGTCCCAATAACCCCTATGGTCAATGGAACGGCTACGCCTGGCATCTCGAACGGATACAGTCGCTGCCGGCGCCCGTGGACCCATTGCTGCCTGCGGATGCTCAGAAAGCTCCCGACCAAAAACTGATCTCGGCGCGTATCGTCGAGGTGAACTTCGGTATCCCCACCGATGGTTCTCCCAAAACCTTTATTCGTATTCAATACCAGAATGTCCAGTCCGGCATCGCCACCGGCAACATGGAACTGTTAGGTTATATCGAGTAGAAGCGATAAAAACGCATAAGATACCAGCGTCCATAAAAACGTTGCCCCGCCGATCCTTTTTTATCTCCTTTCATGGACAAAAGAATAAAATCCTCGTATTAATTGGAACTTCGGTTCCAAAAGGGAAAGTGGATTTTTAACATTGTATTATCTAACGGCAGAAACCGAGTGTCCGTTATCGTACAGTGCCGAATTAAAATTCGTAGCACAAGGCAATTTTAACATTCCATTTCTGCACTCTGTATCTAAATTCAGGGCATCAAACCATTCCCATGACTGACAGCTCAGCAACAACGACAACGACCCGATTCCTCTCCATCCGCCTCTCGCCGGAAGAGTACGCAGAAGTTTATCAACATCTGCAACAATCTACCTGCCGTAGCCTCACCGAGTACGTCAAAAAAGTGTTGACCAACAAACCCGTTACCTTCAAGGTCAGGGATCAGTCCCGTGAGGACATCCTGCATCAACTAACGTTGATCAAGAGCCGCCTGGACACTCTCGTAGACAAAACCTCGCCGGCAGATGCCGCGCACCTGCTCCCGGAGGTAGCAGACATCAAAGCAACCGTTCGTCAAATCGCCGAAAAATGCTCGTCATAAAAGAATCGGCGCACGAAATCCACAGCCCGTTGGAGTACAACGAGCAAAAAGTCGAAGACGAACAGGCGCGCTTGCTGGATGCGCACAATTTCCTGCAGGAAAAAGAGGAGTTAACGATTAGGGACAAACGTGAACGATTCCGTGATCTCGATGTTCTCAATGAACGTTCACAGAAGCATATTCTGCATCTCTCCGTAAACTTCCCGCCGGAGGATAATTTGACCGACCTGCAGATGAAACTCATCGCTTCGGATTTCATGACGGCAATCGGCTATGGCGATCAACCCTGGCTTCTTTACCGGCATGTGGATGTAGCCCATCCACATGCTCATATCGTATCTACGAATATCAGGCCGGACGGCAGCCGTATCCCCAACGACTTGACCTCCCCCCATCGTTTCAAGCAGGTGTGTTTTCAACTGGAAGAGCACTATCGACTTAAGCCTGTTCACGAGATGCCCGATCTATTCAATACCCATGAGATCACACAAAAGCAGGAGGGCTACCCGTATGGAGGTCTGCAGCGTATCACCTACGGCGAAAGGCCTACGCGCACCGCGATCAAGGAGGTGTTGGAATATGTGAATAAAGAGTATTCGTTCAGCTCTTTCGATGCATACAATGCCATACTTGGTCTTTATAATGTCCGTGCAGACCGGGGGCGTGAAGAAAGCCCGATGTATCAAAACAAAGGCTTATACTATCGGCTCATCGATGAGCGGGGAAAGAAACAAGGTGCACCCATAAAAGCCAGCTCCTTTCATCTGCCGGTTACAATGGATCGACTGGAAGAAAAATTCCAGCTTAGCCGGAAACAGGTGCAGCAGTCGGTGCAAACAGTGCAGACCTGGGTCGATTGGGCCTTGCACAGTAGGTCTAACCCTTATAGTCTGGCAGAACTCTCCCGGGATCTCGGAAAAGAGCGGGTCGATCTCGTCATTTCCGCCCAACGACAATCCAATCCGCGCGGCTGGCAACAGCGGGTCGCCAATCTTCTCGACAAAAGCCCGGCTGCCCTGGAAAAGATCACACCGGACGATGGCCATGGCTTCTTTTATGTGGATTGGCTCAACAAAGCCGTCGTTCGTGATACGGAAGCGGGCAATAAATATACTGCCGACGCTATTCTTAAACGCACCGGCATGGAGCGACAATTGCGAAATATGCATCGGAACAACTATTTCAAGTTGTCCAACGCCGAAAAAGGCATACTTCGCCCGGACTATCCCGATACCGCCCAAGCGCGCCACCTTCTGCTGCGGCTCTCACCCGTACACGACAAGATTGTCGAAACGCAATTGGAATTGCGAGAACAGCAGGAACTGGCTCTGCACCACTCACAAGGGATGCGTCACCGCATTTGACGAACCCTGTGGACCCACCGCCGCTGCCGCGCAGCCAACCCCCGGCTTCATCGGGCAAGGGCCGGCCGCGAGCTGGTCACCGCGCGAACCCCACCAGCTTATGCAAAGCTACGGGATCATACACCCGCCCATCCTTGATGACGACCTGTACCCTGCGAATATCCCGGATATGATGCAACGGATCGCCATTGACGATAATGAGATCGGCCGACCTCCCCGGCATCAACGACCCGCTTACCGATGCCTGCTTCATCACCAGCGCCGGCACCACCGTGGCCGTCCGGATCGCCTCCAGCGGCGTCAGCCCCGACTTTACATATAGCTCCAACTCCCGGTCCAGACTATAACCGGGGAAACCCATATCGGTACCCGCGACAATGGGCACACCTCGATCATGCAAGACCTTTACCAGCTTTTCCATATCGTGAAAACGAGGTTTGTATTTCGCGGCCTGCTCCGGCGGCATTCCCATGGTCCGGAACAGCACCTGCAATGGCTCCGGCAACGTATAGAAGGCAGGTTCCATATCCGTGATCGTATCCATCGTGCTCCGGAAGATCATCTCGAAGACTCCCAGGGTAGGATCGATCACTGTGCCATGCTCCTTTATAAAGTCCAGTCCTTCCGCGGTCTTTGGATCGTCCCAGTTGATCGTCTTGTCCGGATTTAAAGCCAGAATGGGCGGAACATATTGAATATGATTGACCATATCCATTCCCGAATCGACACCCTGCTCGAGATCCATGCCCTCGGGAATATGGCCGGTAACGGTCATCCCCAGCCGGTGCGCCTCGTCGCAGATAGCTTTGACCACCGGCGGCTGCACCGAGCTATAGATCTTGATCTGCACAAACCCCGAGTCTTTATACCGCCGGACGGCCGCCACTGCCTGGTACTTGTTCGAGGCGCGGATGATACCGAGACCCATAGGTCCCGGCCCATCGATGATACCCGCTTTCAAGATATGCGGTCCAACCCCGATCCCCTGATCGATGGCGCGTTTGACCGCATTGATATAGGCGAACTCGTTGCCGCAGTCCCTCACCGTAGTGACCCCTGCAGCCAGATAGGCAGGACCCCATTCGGCTTGTTCAAAATGGGCATGCATGTCCCACAACCCCGGTAACACGAATTTTCCTTCGGCATGAACGATCTTCGCATCGGCAGGCACCGGCACCGTGGCCTTCGTTCCCGTCTTAAAGATCTTGCCATTGCGGATCAGGATCACCGCGTCGTTGGTAACCTCGCCCGTGGCAATATCGACCATCTTACCGCCTACAACCGCCAGCGTCCCGGCCTCCCCGGCAGCACCCACGCCGCGGCCGCCGCCAGAGCCGGCCCCGCCCGACCCCTTCATAGCCTCCGCAAACAATTCCATTCCATACGTCGCGGCCCGGCCGATAAGTTCCGGCAAAAGGAATTCATAACGGTCGCGCATCATCTCCAGCTTGTCGCCTTCCGCATCGTTAGTGATAAGACACACCAGACCTCCTTGTTGGTTGGTCCATACCAGCTCATTCCCCCAGATCAGTCCGCTTATCACCGTCCGCTCCAGTACCAGTTGCTGACCATAATACCGCAAGGTGTCATAGCCCGCCGCATGAATGCCGACTGTCCCCGAAGGCAACAACGCCAACTTCGCCGGCTTCCCATGCTGCCGCCAATATTGTAACAAAAGCATCTGCACGGTCCCGGGCGAATAGCCGGCTACCGGAAAGACCGGTGCATGAACCACACGCTCCTGCCCGGACTGATCGCCTACACGCACCCAGGCCCCATCGCCATGCAGGACGATGCTGTCGTCGATCGTGGAAAATCGAGAGGTATTCCCTTTGACCCAAAGGCTCACGGGCTCCCCAGCCGCACTCAAGACCATCCGGGCCTCCAATGGCACCGGCCTTCCCCGGTCCACGAATTTGAAATGAATAGCATAGCTAACCCCGCTGTCGCTGACCCGCCGATAATAGGTCTCCTTTCCGATATTCTGGGCAAATTTGTGCAGATAAAAGGCAGCGCTGTCGGACGCCTGTGCATTTGCTGCAGCCGGCAGTAAGCTCACCAGCAGCAGCCAAACAATATATCTCTTCATAGAAAAAATTTCCATCTCGCGCTGGTCGGGTCCCTGCCACCGCCTATTTCCGCATATCAGCAGCCGGATTCGCGGCGTACCCGGCCCATAGCTCATCAACCGTCTTGCCCGTGAGCCGCACCCAAAGCTCCGGCTTATACGTCCCGTCGCGCAACGCCGCATCCAGCCGGTCTACCAGCCGCGGATTGGCATGCTGCTCCGCCCACAACAAAAAACGCGCCGTCACCCGGTAGGCGTTCTCATAGCCCTGCCCCTCCCGGTAATCGGGCAGCGTCCACCGCGCCGCAGTATTATTGATCCCAAAGACATAACGCGTGTAATCGGCGATCCCCTCCGTGAGCCAGCCGGGCGGATCATGCCGGTAATCCTGGACGATATGCATGACCTCATGCGTCACCACATCGATATCCTCCGGATGCTTCACAAACCAATCGGGATTGTAACGCACCGTCCCCGCATCCGTCGCCGCCACCCCATCATAAGCAGGATCGATTACAAAATTTACCGAACGAAGCGTATGCGGATTGAACCGTTTGGCTTCCCTGGGATAGACATCGAAATAGGCGTCGATAAGCCGCCGCTGCGTAATCGTGCTGAAACCCGGCGCCTTGTTGATAAAGATCACGGTATACTTTCCCCTGGTGACGGTGTCCCTGCTGAGTTCCGGTAATTCCGTCTGCGCAAAGACCCGGCCGCTCAGCGCCAGTCCCGTCGCGAGTAGTGTAAGAGCCCTCATAGTTATTTAATGCCTTCCGGTTTGGTTTTATCTGTGGAAAAGGAATAGGGATAATCTTCGGACGAAATGCCCTTGCCTTTATTCGGCGTGGCACCCATCGTAAGCTGGAATTCACCGCCCTGCATGATCGTGGCATGGTCCAGCCAGTTTTTAGAATAGGACTTGCCATTCAACGAAGCAGCCTCTACATAGATATTCTTGGCGCTGTTCCCCGGTGCGCTGATCACAAAGTCCTTGCCGTTCTCCAGGTGCAACACCGCCCTGCGAAACAACGGCGCGCCGAGTACATACTGTCCGGAAGCAGGACACACCGAATAAAAGCCCAATGCAGAGAACACATACCAGGCCGATGTCTGGCCGTTGTCTTCATCCCCACAATAGCCATCGGGTGTGGCATGATAAAGCTTGTTCATGGTCTGCCGTACCCAGTACTGGCATTTCCAGGGCTCACCGGCGTAATTATAGAGATACAACATATGCTGGATCGGCTGGTTGCCATGCGCATACTGCCCCATACCTGCTATCTGCATCTCGCGGATCTCATGGATCACCTCGCCATAATAGCTGTCATCGAACACAGGCGGCATGATAAAGACGCTATCGAGCATCCTCACGAACTCGGCCTTCCCACCCATAAGATCGATCAGCCCCTGGATATCGTGGAATACGCCCCAGGTGTAATGCCAGCTGTTCCCCTCCGTAAAAGCATCTCCCCATTTGAAAGGATTGAAAGGACTCTCAAAGCTGCCATCCTTATTTTTTCCGCGCATAAGATGATGCGATGGGTCAAACAAATTACGGTAATTCAAACACCGTTGTGCATAGAGCTTCAGCTCGGACTCCGGCCGGCCAAGCGCCTTGCCCAAACGATAGATCGCGAAATCGTCATACGCATATTCCAGTGTCCGCGCCGCGTTCTCATTGATATGGACGTCATAGGGTACATAACCCAGCGTGTTATAATATTCGACACCCTCCCGGCCAACGGCAGGAATCGGCCCCGCGTTATTGGCATCTTTCAGCAGCGCCTGATACAAGGTGTTGATATCATACCCCCGTAATCCTTTGAGCCAGGCTTCCGACACCACCGACGCCGAGTTGTTGCCGATCATTACGCTGCGATAGCCGGGATCGGACCATTCCGGCAGCCAGCCACCTTCTTTATAGTCATTGATCAACCCTTCCTGCATCTCCTTGTTCGTCGACGGATAGACCAGGTTCAGGAAGGGATACAAGGCCCTGAAGGTGTCCCAGAAACCGGTGCCCGAGAACATATACCCCGGCTGCACGGTTCCGTTATACGGACTGTAATGCACGATATGTCCTGCGGCGTCCTTTTCATAGATGCGCATCGGAAAGAACAGCATGCGATAAAGACACGAATAAAAGGTCCGCATGTCATCGATGGTGCCGCCTTCTACCGAAACGCGTTTCAACGTGGCATTCCATACCTCGCGGCCCTTGGCCTCCACCGTTTCGAAATCATCGCTGCCGATCTCCTTGAGATTTTCTTCGGCTTGCTCGATGCTGATAAAAGATGAAGCTACCCTTGCATTGACGATCGTCCCGCGATGATTCGCCGCAAAGCCCACGATGGCGCCCACGTGCTTGTCGGAAAGCTCCAGCGAGTCCATCAGCGTGCTGTCCTTCCAGGTATGCACCCCGGTGAATGGCTGATCGAATACGATCACGAAATAATTTCTGAAATTTTTTGCCACGCCGCCGCTATTGCGCGTAGTATACCCAACGATCTTGTTCTCGCCGGGAATGACACGGATATACGACCCTTTGTTGTACGCGTCTATCACGATATTCGCACTATCCGTTTGCGGAAGAGTAAACCGGAACCGCACCGCGCGCAACGTGGGCGTCAGTTCCGTGGTGATATCATAATCGGCCAGATAGGCCTTATAGTAGTAAGGTTTTACCACCTCGGCCTCATGCGAGAACCAGGACTGCCGGGCGTCTTCGGTAAATTTCAT
>JAICXX010000143.1 GCA_025934485.1 Chitinophagaceae bacterium | reverse complement strand
TGGACATAGCGTCTATACAAATATAAGGACCAGCGGACTGCCAGCCAGACCAGGGCGCCGATGCAGCCGGCGAGCAACGATCCCCGGAGCCAGGTGGCTGCCGCGATGGGGATGGAGATGCCTGTTACCAGGGCGATATAGGCGGCGAGGCAGACCGGGCATTTGGGCATCAGCACGAGGAGGATGCCGGGGAATAGCCAACCGGTCTTGCGGGCGGTTTTGCCGACCGTTTTGCGGGCGGCGCGGAAGCCTTTGTGCGATGGCGGGGCGCTGGGGGGCTTTGGCGAGCTGGGGCTTGCGGCCGGGGCGGCGAGGGTTCCGGCCGGAGAGGCGGGGTTTGCGGCTGGGGTGCCGGTGGCGGGAGAGGGCTCAGGGGGCCCCTCCCGGCGGCAATAGGGGCAGCTCATGACTGGCCCTCCGACTTTTGCACTGCCGAAGACGCATGCCCCTGCGCTTCTGCTCCGTGACAGCAGTCGGATTTTTCTTCATGCTTTTCTTCCGCATGATAGCGGCCCGTGTGATCGACGAAGCCGGCTTCCTGGTACTTATCGTGGTGGCGGACCCAGTGGGTCAGATTGCCACCTGGTCCGTTCTCGTTGCGACCTTTGGGCGTCATGTCGAGGACCATATAGGTGGTGATCAGCTCTTCATCGCCGCGTGCAAAGGCGGAATACGTGTGAAAGATATCACCGTTCTCGTCCTTGTAAAAGATGCTGAGGCCCGACGCTTCTTCCCCACCTTGCAATTTCCGCGTTTCGAAGTTGTAGAAGGCTTCGTCCTTCGCGACCTCTTCCTTTGTAAAGGACACATGAAAATCATAGTTAAAATCGTTGCCATAGGATGACACCCACCGGGTTTGCCAGCCCATGCGCCGCCGGAACGCCTCGATCTCGGCGAGCGGCGCCCGCGAAACGGTGACCACCGATACATCATGGTTTTCGAGATGGATGCGTGCCGCTTCCAGATGATCGGCGCCAAATGAACAACCGACGCAGCCTTCGGCCCAGCCGGGGCCCATCATAAAATGTTTGATGAGCAGTTGCGTGCGTCCTGCGAACAGGTCGGCCAGCGTCTTCTTGCCGTGTGGGGAATCGAAGATGTATTCTTTCTCGACTTTAACCCAGGGCAGGGTACGCCGTTCGGCGCTCAGGTGGTCGCGCATGCGGGTGAATGCTTTTTCCTTTTGGAGGAGGTCGCGACGGGCCTTTAACCATTGTTCGCTGGAAACCACTGGATTATGTGTGATGAATGTTTTTTCCATATTTAAGTTGTTTTAAGAGAGACAAAGCAGGTTGTGAAAACCGGACATCGGGGTGCGCTTATTTTCCGGCGATCCCGGCGAGACCCCGATCTAACGATCGGGGTTGGCGAGAAAGGGCGCCTGGCGGATAAGGCCGGTAGCCGTGAGTTGAGCGATCAGGAACCGGGCGAGATCTGTACCGTGGATGTGTGTTCCGGGACAATCTTTGAGACTCGCGGCCACCCGCGCCGTGTCATCTGTGACGCCGATGAGTGGCAGCCGTACGAGGGTCTTTCATCCATCGAGTGCCCGCGAGGGTAAGAGCGCCCTTTTTATCCTGCGGGGTGTCGACGTTGAGGCCGGTGGTAAGGATATAGGCTATGAAGAATTTTCATTGCCGCCAAGTTCCCCGCCGGGCGGGCGACGCATTAAAATTATCTTAATATCGGATTAAACCTTTTTAATACATTGAACTTTCATTGCAGGGAAGCGTCCTATTACCGATCTTAGTCTTGTTATTTTAAATGGTTAACATATGAAAACGCTAGTCTTTGTTTCCGCCGTGCTTTTGGCTCTTTCTTCCTGTACGAAGGACGTAGTTGTTCCCGATGCTTATTACTATTCCAGTTATTCTTCGGACCCCAACTACGACCCTTATATGGACCCCAACAGTCCTTACTACGATCCGAACTATGACCCCTATTCGGACCCCAACTACGATCCTTACTCCGGTGGCTCCATTAAGCCTGGAACCCACATAGTCGCCCCCGGACAGGCAGCGACCTTCCATTCGGGCACGCAGAGTGGTAATTGAGGTCTAATTAATGCCTTTGCCGACATGAGATGTTCACTCGCTGCGGAAGTTGGTTACGGGGTTCCGGAGGGCGGCTTTGATGCTTTGATAGCTAACCGTGGCCAGGGTGATCAGCAGGGCAGCCATAGCAGTTACGGCAAAGACCCACCAGGCTATTTCGGTGCGGTATTGATAATTCAGCAGCCATCTATGCATGCCATAATATGCGACGGGAGTGGCGATCAGCAGGGATACCACTATGAGCACGACAAAATCCTTTGACAGTAGCTGCCACAGATTGAACACGGAGGCGCCGAGGACTTTTCGTACCCCGATCTCTTTGATGCGTTGCTCCGCCATGAAGGAGGCCATGCCAAAGAGTCCGAGACAGCTGATGAAGATCGCCAAGGCAGCGAAGCAGGTCGAGAGCCTGCCGATGTGTTCTTCGTTGTCGAATTTCGCGGCGTAGTTCTGATCGGTGAACTGATAGGCGAAGGGCATCGACGGGTCATACTTTTTGAAGATCGCCGAGATCTTATTTATGGCAACATGCGTGCTTATCTGAGGGTTGAGCTTTATGTTGACGACGGTCAAGGGGGCAAAGCGATGTAAGGAAAACAGGTTGGGCGGAGCCGTCGCATAGGCGTTTTGATTGACCATGTCTTTTACCACGCCGACGATCTTGAATGGCCTGTCGTTCCAGACAATGGTCTCGCCTATGGGCTGTTTAAGTCCCAAGAGTTTAACGGCGGTCTCGTTGGCGATGAGGCCCATGGAATCCGTGCGATAGGTGGCGGGATCGAAATCCCGGCCGGCCACGAGCTGCCAGCCGACCGTTTTTCCAAACTCGGGACTCACAGCCATCGTGACAAATTCTTCCTGCAGGTTCGGGTCTTTGCCCGTCCATTTAAAGCCGCTGTTCGTGATGTAGACATCCGTCATGAGACTTTCGGATTGTGCAACGCTGCTGACGACGCCACTGTTCAACAGATCATTTTTGAACGACTGGTATTGTTTGTTGATATTATCTGATTGCAGGGTGACATTGATCAGGTTGTTAACGTTATAACCCGCGGGCCGGTTCTTCGCATATTGGATCTGCTGGAATACGACAATGGTCCCGATGATGAGTGCGGTCGAGACCGTAAATTGAAGGACCACCAACGCCTTGCGGGGGATGGCTGCCCAGGGGCCTACCCGGAACGAGCCCTTCAACACTTTTATCGGGCGGAAAGACGAGAGATATAGAGCGGGATAGCTGCCGGCGACAAATCCCGTGAACAGGCAAAAGACCAGCCCCATCGTCCAGAACAAGGGGTTATCCCAGGGAATGGCGATGCTTTTTCCAGCCAATCCGTTAAAGGCAGGCAGGCACAGCGCCACCAGCTCCAACGACAAAAGGAAGGCTATGACGGCAATCAGCATCGACTCGCTGTAAAACTGGGCGATCAGGCTGCTGCGTAGCGAGCCGATGGCTTTGCGGATGCCGACCTCTCTTGCCCGTTTTTCGCTGCGGGCTGTACTCAGGTTCATAAAATTGATGCAAGCCAGTAACAGGACGAACACGCCAATGAGGCCAAACAGCCAAACATATTGAATGTGCCCACCTGTGTTGACGCCATCCTTGAATTGGTCGTACAGGTACCAGCGGTTCATGGGGTATAGAAAAAGTTGCGACTTGAACCGGGCGTCGTTGTTGTGCTAGCTGTTGAGAGCGGCGAGCTTTACGTTTTTGATCCGGGCCGAGACTTCGTGCATATCGACGTTGTCGTTGAGTTGCACCAAGGTCTGGAACCAGGAGAAGCCCCAGCGGTTTTGCCTGGTCGCATAATGCTGATCATCGAACAGCATCTGCCAGGGGGCGATGAAGTGGAGATCGCCGAATGAGCAATTTTGCGGCAGATCCTGGTAAACGCCGGTTACTTTGGCGTTCATCTCGTTATCGATGAGGATCGTCTTGCCCAGCGGGTCGGTGTCACCGAAGATCGCTTTGGCCGTGGTTTGAGAGAGGAGGACGGAAGAGGGGTCTTCGAGGCTGGCAGCATTCCCTTCGAGCATTTTCAGCGAAAGCATATCGGTGATGGCGGGCTCCATGAAGTTACCGCTTTGGATCACGGTATTATTTTTATACGTGATCGGGTGATTGCCGTCGAAGGATGAAAGACTGGGCTTTATTTACGGCCAGCTGGCGCATTGCAACCCGCAGGTAGTTTTTGAGCATGGTTTGTATTTTTCAATATGTCATTCGGTTTTGAGGCTCTCGACGGGGTTTTGGCGGGCGGCCCGAATGGCCTGGAAACTGATGGTGGCGATGGTGATCAGCAGGGCGGCGGCAGCCGAGTCGATAAAGACGTCGGCGGTGATAGGCGTGTGGTAATAGTAACCGTTAAGCCAGCCTTGCATTAAATAAAACGCCAGCGGCGAAGCGATCACACAGCCGGCGACCACCAGCAGTACAAATTCGCGCGAGATGAGCACCAGTACCTGGCCTTCGGTTGCGCCGAGGACCTTGCGGATGCCGATCTCCCGGGTACGCTGCTGTGCCACATAGGCGGCAAGACCGAACAGACCGAGGCAGGAGATCAGGATGGCGAGGGCCGAGAATATGCCCGACAGCTTGCCGATGAGTTCTTCGTCGCTGAACTTCCCGGCATACTCTTCGTCGGCAAACTGGTATTGAAAGGGATAGGCAGGATTGTATTTGTCGAAGATGGTCTGGATGTTTGCGATTGCGGAGCCGGTGTTTGCCTGGGGGGACAGCTTATACATGATGCTGCTCGACCAGGAAGGATTATAATCGAAAAACACGGGATCCGGTTCGGAATAGGGTGACAGCATCAACGCGTCTTTGACGACGCCGATCACGCGGATCTTTTTTCCGCCGTTCCAAACGATCACCTGGTTCAGAGGGTCTTTAAAGCGCAGGCGTTTGACGGCGGCTTCGTTCAGGATCACATCGGTGGTGTCTTGCGCGATGCCTTTTTCAAAATCGCGGCCTTTGAGAAGCCGCATGCCGACCGTGGAGAAATAGTCGTCGGTGACGCCCACGGTTGCCACGCCAAAGGTTTCACCGGGGAGCTTTCCCTGCCACTGGCTGACGCCCGTCCAGGAGAACAGACCCGTGACCGGACCGGTGGATCTTGTAACGCTGGTAACCAGTCCCGTTTGCAACAGGTCGTTCTTCAATGCAGCGTAGTTATGATCGAGGTCGGTGCTGCTTGGGGTCATCACCAGTCTGCCGGCATCGTACCCCTTGGGCCGGTTCTTCACGTATTGGATCTGCCGGTAGATGATCACGGTGCTGATGATGAGCGCCACCGAGCAGGTGAATTGCAGGACTACCAGGATTTTTCGAGGAAGCGCAGCAGCCTTTCCGGTTTGCAGACCTCCTTTCAATACTTTTACAGGACGAAGAGAAGACAGAAAAAGGGCCGGCCTGCTACCCGCCAGCAAGCTGGTGACGAGCACATAGCCGAGCATTACCGCCCAGAAAAAGGGATTGGACCACGGAATATCGATCTCGCTCGTCGTGAGCGTATTGAAGCCGGGCAACGCCAGGGATACCAACAGCAAGGCGAGACCGAAGGAGATAAGCGTGATAACGAGCGCCTCCACGAGGAATTGAAGCATAATGTCTCTCCGCAGCGAGCCGATGGCCTTGCGTACCCCCACTTCACGGGCACGGCGTTCCGACCTCGCCGTCGACAGGTTGACAAAATTGATACAGGCGATGATCAACACAACCAAACCGATGAGACCGAACATCCGCACATAGTCGATAAATCCGCCGGCCTCCTGCCCATTTTCAAAATTCGATCTCAGGTGCCAGTCGCTCAGCGGATGAAGGAACAGTTCCATATGCACGTTGACATAATCCCTGGAGTCATATCTTTTGAAGAAGGTTTTTAGCTTGGGAGTCACCCGGGCAAGGTTGGTACCCGGCTGCAGGGCGACAAAGGTTTGGATCGGGTCGAGGTTCCAGCTGTTTACGTTTTGCCTGATCCAGTCCTGTGTTTGGATATAGAAACTAAAGGGTATCAGATACCGGAATTGGAGGCTGGAGTTCGCGGGGACGTCGGCGAGTACGCCGGTGACCTTGACTTCCTGGGCGTTGTCGAGCCGGATCATTTTGTCGATCGGATCTTCGTGGCCGAAGAGGGCGACGGCCGTGCTGTGGGTGAGGACGATGGATGCCGGGTCCTTTAGCACCTCCGCAGCGTTGCCTTCCAACAACGGATAAGGGAAGATGTGGAGAAAGTCTTCGCCGACGAATCCGCCGTTGCTGTAAAACTTTTTGTCTTTTACCACCAGGCTATGATTACCGAACCAATCCGCCCGGGCGACATAGCGGATCTCGGGAATCTCCTTCTTCACTACATCGGCGAGCGGAAGCTGCGTGGCATAGCCGGCGTTGACTTCACCGTTGTTCGTGGACCGGACCATGAGCCGGTAGGCCTGCTTGTACTGTGGCAGCCAGCGATCATACGAGTATTGGTATTGTACCCAGAGGCCGATGAGGAGAGCGACGCCCATCCCTATTGCGAGGCCAAGGATGTTGAAGCTGCTATAGCTTTTGTCTCTCGTGAGATTCCGCCAGGAGGTGATGAAGTAGTTCTTGAACATAGTGTGGGGGCTTCCAATTTGATGCCATGGTCCGGGGCGGTTGATCTTCAATGGATTGGCGTTGACTTGCGGGTTGGCGCCGTTCGGTTATGATACAGTGGATGTCCGGGTTCAATAGGCTGTTGCATCATCGACCGGCGGGACGGGTTGCCAGGGGTTGTCGAGAAAGGACTTGAAGACCGCGTCCATCTCCTGACCGAAGAAGACCATGTGGCTGCGATGGTGGAAGAGGAGCCGCTGGCTGTTTGGCAGATAATGATGGATCATGTCGATGTACAGCGGGCGGCAGGCGGGATCGAATTCGCCGTCGCCGAGCAGCGCGGGTTTGGTGGAGTAGAACGGCTGTTTCGATTCGCGACGGATCGGGGGCACCTGCCAGCAGTCGCATAGCTCGCGGTAGACATCGTTGATGTGATAGCCGCGCATATACGGGTAGAGATCATTGTAGAGTTGATGCAGGATACGTTCGTCGTGATAGCTGGTCTGGTCCGCACAGTAGACGGAGAGCCGCATGCCGGATGGACCATCGGTGCCGTTGAAGATGCCATCGAGCATATTGCGGATATAGCGGTCGTGATGGCCTTTCATTATCTCGATCAAGGTGGCCGGAATGTCCTTGATGCCCGAAACATTAAAGAATCTATTTTCCACTTCGTCAAGCAGGTTGTTACGCGTATACTCGATGTGTAGCGTGTCTGTCGTTCCTTTTTCCACATAGGCGATCTGCATCTTTTTCCCTTCGAGGGATGACATATATTGCTGGAAGCGGGTGAAGAGGCTGCCGTAGGTTTCGTGGTCCGCGGAATCGTGGTCGACACGGGTACACAGGAGCCTCAGGGCTTCGTTGAAATTTGCCGGTTCGTCTTCGTCGATGGGAATAAAATTAGGCAGCGGCGAATCGAGGATCAGCGAGCGGACACGTTTGGGATCCTTTTTGAGCACGTCAAGCATCAGGCCACCGCTATAAGAACCACCCAGCAAGTTGACCGAGTCGATGTTCAGGGCGATGAGCAGGTCGTCGATGTCGTCCGTGGTCTCGTCCGTATTGTAGCCGGCGAGATCGATGCCTCTTGCTTGCAGCTCGGCCTTGAAACGACGGACGCCGACGAGCATCATGCTGTCCTTGTCCAGATTTTTCCGGTAAGCTTCTTTGATAGCGTCACTCAATGCGTGGCCATCGAGTGCCGGCAGGGCGTAATGCGTGCCGCGTTGTTCGAAGGCGATACAGTCCCGGTCCTGGATGGGCGAATGTTTGACGGCGCCGGTGATCCAGCCGAGCGAGCTTCCGCCGGGGCCGCCGGTGGTAAACAAGAGCGGGTCTTTGTGTTTATTGGGGTTTTTGCTATAGGCGACAATAAAGGGGAGCTTGATCTTGGGGGAGTAGGGCTTTTGGCGGTTCTCGGGGACGACGAGGTAGCCGCAGCGGGTTTTGAAGGAGCTGTCGATCTTGATGGGGCAGGCGGAGTCTTCGATGATGGGGCGCGGCCCAACGACTCGAGCTTTGGGCGCGGGCTGTGCCTGGGCGGAGGCGGCGGTTAGTACGAGGATGAGGAGATATAGGAACTTCACGGGAGGTTTTTTTCCAAAAGTAGGATGGCGGGGGCAACTAGCGCAGGTAAAAATCGGACAATCTGCGGCCGGTGAACTGATGGGCGGCTTTATAAAAATGGCTCTTGTCGTAATAGCCGAAGGCTTCGGGGGAGAACTGTTGGCGGTTGGCGAGGAAGCCGGCGAGGGCGGCGCGGGCGCGGACGATGGAGAAATATTTCTTGGGGCTTAGCCCGATAACATGGTGAAAATATCTGTTGATGGTGCGGGAGTGAATGAAGTGATGGCTTGCGAGTTCGGTGGTGTTGAGATGCATGGCGGCTTGTTCGTAGAAGCCTATGGTGTCGTGGACAAGCTGAGTGTAATGATCCTTTTTGGGGCGACGAGACAGGCTTTTTACGAGAAAATCTTCGATGAGCGTTTTTCGCTGGCCAAACTCCGTGGCTGTTTTTATTTGAGCGATGAGCCTGGCGGGCAGAGCCTGGTCCAGGCGGACGATGGCGCCGACGAATTTTGTCTGCGAGATACCGAGGACTGCTTCGAGGCCGCCGGGAAAGAATTTGACGGAGAAGAGATGATCGGCGGGGCTGTTGTAGCGGGTCATGGTCGAGTCGCGCAACACGAGGATGTCGCTATCGGGCGGAATGTGGTAGGAACCGTGGCCGGTAGTCAGCATGTAGGGTGCGCCGAGGTTTATCCAAAAGGTGGGAGTCCAGCTGGGAAACATTTCGACGGTGAAATCTTTTTTTGCCGCAATTGCCGCCGTTCGCTCGCTCGAGGACTCGGAGAAGAACTCGACGAACGGCTGTAGCTCTTCGCAGGGAGGGCTGAAGTCATAGATGCCGCGGATATTGTCGAAGATCTCCGTCATGAGCGAATTTAATGATTTAAGCCATAGCTTTATAGCCATGAAGCCAGATAGTCTCACCCGGTCGCGGGCCAGGAAGATCATTTTGCATGCGGCGAGGTTGTCGCGGCGCGCGCCTTTTGGAAAGGGGCGGGAAGCGGTCTATAAGCTTATCGAGCATCTGGGGTATGTCCAGATCGATACCAACTATACCGTCGAGCGGGCACATCATCATGCTATCGCCACGCGTGTTCCTGGTTATAAGACCGAATGGCTCGAGGAGCTGCAGGCGGATGGTCGCATCTATGAATTCTTTACTTCGGATGCGGGGTATATGCCTATGCACAATTTTAGGTATTCGTTGCCGGTGAAGGCTGCTTTTTTAGCCAACCGGAAGCCGTTGACGGCCGCGGAGCTCAATCTGATGGACAAGATCCTGGACCGCATCGGGCGCGAGGGGCCGTTGATGGTAAAAGATTTTGACAACGACCGGCAGGAGGCCAGCAGCGGGTGGTGGGACTGGCGGCCGGCGAAGCTGGCGCTCGAGCGGCTATATCTTGACGGGAGGTTGATGGTCACGCGGGGCAAGGACTTTCATAAGGTCTATGACCTGCCGCGCAACCTGGTTCCCGAGGATGTCGATAGGACGATGCCTACACCGGAGGAATTCGCCCGGCATGTGATCCGGCGGGAGCTCAGGGTGCTGGGAATTGCCTATGTCAGGGAGCTGGCATGGCGGGCGAGATTTGTAAAGGGACATGTGATCCGGCAGGAGATCGTGAAGATGGCGGAGGAAGGAGAGGTCTGCATAGTGACCGTCGAAGGTGTCAAGACAGGACCGTTGTACATGCTCCCATCGTATAAGAACAAAAAGATCGGGTTGCGGAATGACGTACTTATTCTTTCGCCATGGGACATCGTGAATGTATACCGTCACCGGCTGCGGGATTTTTTCGATTTCGATTACCAGATCGAATGTTTTGTACCCGCGCCAAAGCGGAAGTACGGTTATTTCTCGTTGCCGATACTCGCCGGCGAGACGTTCGTGGGGCGGATGGATTCGAAGGCCGACCGGAAAAAGCGGGTGCTGACGGTGCACAATCTGCATTTCGAAAAAGTGAAACTGGGCAAAGCAACCATCACAGCGATCAAAGAAGCAATGGATGCGTTTGCCCAGTTCAACGGTTGTGACACCGTGGTTGTCAAAAAATCGAATAGGAAGGTCTAAGGCCTATTTTCCGTATTGTTCGTCGGAGACGTGGTCGAGCCAGTCCACTACCCTTCCGTCGAGACCTTCCTGGATGGCGATATGGGTCATCGCGGTGCTGGGTGATGCGCCATGCCAATGTTTTTCACCGGGGGAGAACCAAACTACGTCGCCGGGCCGGATCTCTTCGACGGGGCCGCCTTCGCGTTGTGCTCTGCCCAGACCGGCCGTTACGATGAGCGTCTGACCGAGGGGATGCGTATGCCAGGCGGTACGGGCGCCGGGCTCGAAGGTCACGCTGGCCCCGGCTGCGCGGGCTGGTGCTTCGGTTTGAAAGAGGGGATCTATCCGAACGGTGCCAGTGAACCATTCCGACGGGCCCTTGGCGGAAGGTTGGGAGCCGGGTCTTGTTATCTTCATTGCTTAAGCTTTTATCTGTTAACCATTTGCTGCTTTATCTATTCACCATTTGCTGCATCTGTTGCGGATAGCGGGCGCCCTGGACGGTGACGCCGGCGGCTGCCTGTTCGATGGTCTGCAGGTCTTCCGGCGTCAACGCGATGTCGGCGCCGTGCAGGTTCTCTTCGAGCCGGTGCAGTTTCGTCGTACCGGGGATGGGCACGATCCAGGGTTTCCGGGCCAAAAGCCACGCCAGGGCCAGCTGTGCCGTCGTAGCCTGTTTCTTTTGGGCGATAGCGGCGAGGACATCGACGAGGGCCTGGTTGGCTGCCCGGTTCTCGGCTGTGAACCTGGGCACGATATTACGAAAATCCGATTTGTCGAATTGGGTATTGGCATCGATCGCCCCGGTGAGGAAGCCTTTTCCCAATGGACTGAAGGGGACAAATCCGATGCCCAGCTCTTCGAGCGTCGGCAGGACCTCGTGTTCCGGCTCACGCCACCAGAGGGAATATTCGCTTTGCAGGGCCGTCACCGGCTGGACGGCATGCGCCCGGCGGATGGCCGGAACGCCGGCTTCGGAGAGGCCGAAGTGTTTGACCTTTCCTTCCCGGATGAGGTCGCGTACGGTACCCGCGACGTCTTCGATGGGCACGTTGGGGTCGACGCGATGCTGATAGAAGAGGTCGATCACATCGGTCCGGAGGCGTTTCAGCGAGGCTTCGGCTACGGCGCGGATGTTTTCGGGGCGGCTGTCCAGTCCATCCATGACTACACCTTTCTTGAATCCGAATTTGGTGGCGATAACGACCTTATCGCGGAAGGGCGCGAGGGCTTCGCCGACCACTTCTTCGTTGACGAAAGGGCCATAGCTTTCGGCGGTGTCGAAGAAGGTGACGCCTTTTTCGTATGCCGCGCGGATCAGGTTGATCGCCTGCGTTTTGTCGATAGCGGGTCCGAGGCCGAAACTGAGGCCCATGCAGCCCAGACCGAGGGCGGAGACTTCCAGATTGCTTTTTCCTAATTTTCTATATTTCATCGTACTCAAGGTTTTGTTGGCACAAAGATCCGGCGGATTCGTCTGGCGCGGTGTATACCGATTACTGTAATACCTACCAAAATTCCTGAGCCGGCCTGTGGTAGTGGCGGGCTTTGTACCTTTGGGCTGTCAATATTTTATTTATGCGTCGTTTTGAAAACATCAGCGAATACAATGCCTTCAATCATCATGAGACCTTTCATCCGCTTGTTTCGGTGATCGACTTGGCGAACCAGCAACCCCGGCCAAAAATGGGTCGCACTTATTATGGTTTTTATACCGTGCTGTTGAAAGATGTCAAATGCGGCGACTTGCATTATGGGAAGCACACGTATGACTACCAGGAAGGAACCCTGGTGTTTATCGGCCCCGGCCAGATCGTGGGGCAGGATGACGATGGAGAATTGTATCAGCCCAAGGGGCACGCGTTGGCATTCCATGCCGATTTGCTGCGTGGGACTTCGCTTTCAGCACATATCCATGAGTATACTTTTTTCTCCTATAATGTCAACGAGGCCCTGCATATCTCGGAGCGGGAGCGGCAGGTCGTGCTCGATTGTTTGGCGAAGATCGATGCAGAATTGCGATTGCCCATCGATAAACACAGCAAGCGGCTGATCGTCTCGAATATCGAACTCTTTTTAAATTATTGCGTCCGTTTTTATGACAGGCAGTTCATTACCCGCGACAATATTCACCAGGGTGTGCTGGAACGGTTCGAGTTTTTGCTGAATGATTATTTTACTTCCGACCGGCCCCAGACAGTGGGGCTGCCTTCGGTGGCGTATTGTGCGGGAGAGCTGAACCTTTCGCCGAACTATTTTGGCGATCTGATCAAGAAAGAGACCGGTAAGAGCGCGCAGGAATATATCCAGGCGAAGCTGATCGACGTGGCCAAGGAAAAGATCTTCGATACCAGCAAGTCCGTGAGCCAGATCGCGTATGATCTGGGATTCAAATATCCGCAGCATTTCAGCAGGCTCTTCAAGCAGCGGGTAGGTTATACACCCAATGAATACCGAACTTTGAATTGACCTTGCTATTTTTCAAAAACAATCGACTGGGCGTCGGCGCCGACGTCCACCAGGATCTGGTTGATCTGCTGAACCATCTCGTCCGGGCCACACACATAAAAACAGCTATCGATCCGCCGGATATGGCCTTGCAAAAAGGCCCTGTCGATGAATTCGGTGGTTTGCCCGCCACGTGCCTGATCCGTGACCACGAAAACGACCTTGTCTTCGAAGATGCGCAACAGCTCATCTCTGTAGATGATGTCGGCGGGGGTCTTGTTAGAGAAAAACAGCCTGTTCTTACCGATAAGTCCCACCTGGTGCAACTGCCGGAATATGGCCAGAAAAGGAGTGATGCCCGCGCCGCCGGCGATGAAATATCCCTCGCCTTTATAGCGGATCGCTCCCCAGGGATCGTCGATCAGCAGTTCGTCGCCTTCTACCAGCGTGCCGATCTCGCGGGTCACCCCTTCCCTATCGTTGTAGCATTTGATGGTGAATTCGAGATACGGATCGCTGTTTAGGCTTGTAAAGGTGAAGGGTCTTTTTTGTTCTTCCCAGCCGGGCTTATTGATAGCGACATCGGTAGCCTGGCCCGGCACAAAGGAATATTTCGCGGGTTTTACCAGGCGAATGCAACGGACGTCATGGGTAACGGGTTTTATCGAGACGATCTTGCTTTGATAGGTCATGGATTAGAATTTTTTAGCTCTTAGCCTGTTGCATTTTTGTCAATTGCATTAAGGTATATGCGGATATTGCCATTACGATGTCACGGACTGCGACGTCAAAATAATGTCCGCCGATGATCAGTTGCAGGGCGATGCAGAGCAGCCAGATCATTACAATATACGCACCGATGAGCGGTTTTACAAGTACGATGATACCGGCTACGATCTCGATGATGCCTACGATCTTCATAAATACCAGGGCATCGAACGGGATCAGCCCCTTGTCCAGGTAGTCCGCCCAGTGTGTCAACAGGTTAGTGAATTTGTCGAGGCCGGCAACGATGGGTACGATCCCGAAAGTGAGCTTTAGGGTGGTTTGGAGCTTTTTTATTGTTGTCATAAAAATGGTTTTATATCTATTGGAGCAGGAAATGATCTTTTGGTTACAAAAAATCGTTACTATGATTTGTAACCTTTTTTCGTAATTTTTATCCAATTATCTATTATGGATGACACCGAATTGATCAAACAAATCCTTGCGGGCGAAAAACAGCTTTTCGAGGTCATTATCCGGCGGTATAACCAGCGGCTTTTCCGGATAGGCATGTCGATACTTGGCGACGACTCCGAGGCAGAAGAGGCGATGCAGACGGCGTACATCAATGCGTACGAACATCTCGCGCAATTCGAATTCCGGAGCTCTTTTGGGACCTGGCTGACGAGGATCATGCTCAATCAATGTTTTAAGGCCAGGCGGGATCAGACCCGGGCCTCCCATATACCAGAGGACAGTGAAAATCTCATCAACATGAAAACGCCGGAAAATGTAATGGCCAGCAAAGAGTTGAGCCGGGTTTTGGAAAATGCGATCAGCGGATTGCCAGAGAAGTACCGGCTCATCTTCGTGTTACGCGAGCTCGAAGATCTCTCCGTGCGGGAAACTGCCGAGATCGCCGGTATCGAGGAATCCAATGTAAAGGTGCGTCTTAACAGGGCAAAGACGATGTTACGGGACAATCTTTCGCATTACATAAAGGACTCGATCTATCCGTTCCATCTTTCGCGATGCGATCGGGTCGTAGCTAAGGTGATGGAAAAGATCTAAGCCGACCGCTTGCTGCTGCCTGTTACGAGCATGACTACACCTGCCAGGGCCAGGATGCCACCGGCATAGGGAGGCCAGGAGACGGTTTTTTGTTTGTCGGCGGAAATGTGGACGGGGCCGGCGTCGACGACTTTTTCGCGTTGGGTATAGCTAAAGCCGGTCCAGATCAGCATGATGATGCCGGCGACGAGGAAGAGGATGCCAAGCGTTTTTTGCATACGTAGGGTTTAAGGGATAGCATAAAAGATTATGCCATCCCTTATTTTTGTGCCATGCAGCAGGAAAGAAAGAATGCCATCCGGCGGACGGTGATCGAGACTGCCTCCCGGCTTTTTTACAAACAGGGGTACGCCAATACCGGCATCAACCAGATCATCGAGGAGTCCGGGGTCGTGAAGTCCTCCGTGTATACCGCATTCCGGACCAAGGAAGATATCCTGATGGCTTATCTCGAGAATACGGGGGCGGATACCGACAAGGCATTGCAAGCTGCTGCTGATCAAGGCTCTACACCGAAAGAGAAAATAGTCGCGGTGTTCGATTTCCTGATCGGTCTGGTCAAGGGGGATGATTATTATGGCTGTCAGTTCCTGAACATCATCTCCGAGACCCCGCTGGAGAATGAGCGGGTGATCAGGCAGATCCAAAAGCAAAAGAATGGGGTTCGGGCATTGTTTACGCGCATTTTGGAGCCCATTGGGAAACAGGACCTTGCGGATGAATTTTACTTACTTTTTGACGGGGCGTTGATCGCCAATAAGGTGCATCATGCGGTGTGGCCGGTAGAGGCGGCGAAGAAGATCGCGGAGCAGCTGCTCGCGTGATGGGTTTCGGTGGCCGGGACTAGGCACAAAACAGACTTGTTTGTTTTCATCCAACTTTCTACATTTGGGTCATGAAACGAACATCGGCCCAGGATAATATCGTGAGCACGGCCTCCCGGCTATTCTACAAGCAGGGATATTCCAATACAGGCATCAATCAAATTATCGAAGAAGCAGGGATTGCGAAGTCGACGCTTTATCAATGGTTCCGGTCGAAGGAAGATCTTTTGCTGGTATATCTCGAGGAAACGGGGAAAACGACGATGGAAGGCTTGCGGAATGCTGCTGCGGGCGGGTCGACGCCAAAAGAAAAGATCCTCGCCATCTTCGACCAT
>JAICXX010000376.1 GCA_025934485.1 Chitinophagaceae bacterium | reverse complement strand
TGATCCCCTATAAATGGGAACACGGCGACGAGACCACCGGTTATTTCTGCCTCTTCACGGAGGCCTTCTTTAGTCAGTTCGGCCATCTCCGCGACTACCCGCTGTTCCAGCCGGGTTCTACGCCGGTCTTCAACCTCTCCGACGAACAGGCTGCCGCCATCGTGAGTACCTATGAACGAATGCTGCAGGAGCTCGGCTCCGATTATGTCTACAAATACGATGTCCTGCGGACACTGGTCTTCGAGCTGGTCCATCTGGCGCTCAAGATGCAGCCCGCCGACTCCTCGATCTACGCCAATTCCAATGCCTCCGTGCGCATCTCCTCGCTGTTCATGGAATTGCTGGAACGACAGTTTCCCATCGAATCCCCCGGTCAGCAGATCGCCCTGCGGTCGCCCTCGCAATATGCTACCCAGTTGTCCGTCCATGTCAACCACCTCAACCGCGCCTTGCGCGAAGTATCGGGCAAGACGACCTCGAAGCTGATCGCGGAACGCCTTACCCAGGAGGCCAAATCCCTGCTTCGGCATACGAACTGGAACGTGGGCGAAGTCGCCTGGTGTCTGGGCTTCGAAGAGCGTTCTCATTTCATCAATTTCTTTAAAAAGAACACGCGGCTCTCCCCCGGCGGCTTCCGCGAAAGCTCGATTGTTTGATTTTTGCACTATTCGGATTGAATTGTGCATCTTTTCCGATCCGGTCTCTCCCTACCTTTGTGTCCGTATACTCAAGAATAATCAAACGACTGAAGACTATGGAAAAGAAAGTATGGTATGTGGCCGGCGCTTCGAATGGACTGGGATTAGCCCTCACGCATAAATTACTCACGCAAGGCTATCATGTAGCCGCTACCTCCCGGCTGCTGCCCGCCCTTGCAGAAGCCACCGGTGGAAACACCCTCAAAAACTTCCTCCCGCTGGAAGTGGATCTCACCGACGAAACATCGATCTCGGGTTCCATCCGGACTACCTGGGAGTCCTTTGGCCGCATCGACGTGGTCGTCAACAACGCCGGGCTTAGCGCGGGCGCCTATACGGTCATCCCCGCGGCGATGCCTTATTTACACCGTCAGGGCTACGGCCAGGTGATCGATGTTGCTCCTATGGCAGGTTCCGCCGCGAGCGACCACCCGCCGTTTTCCGCTGGGAACACCACGCATATAAGACACACCACCGTTGCACTCGGTATCTTCCGCACCCGCTTCCTCAACGGCGAGGCGCACGCGTCCAATGCGCTATACGTCTCCATCGACGGCCGCCAGCTCGCCGATCCCAAAAAAGCGGCTGCTGCGCTCCTCAGGCTGACAACAATGCCGCAGCCACCCGCCCTGCTTGTTCTCGACAGCGATGCCTATCGGCGGTCGACTGCTAAGATGTTCGAATTCGACAAACAGCGTGTTTGGCTATCTTCGCCAAATAAAACACATTCCCATGCAAAAGATCGTCACGTTCCTGTGGCTCAGGGACCAGGCCGAAGAAGCCGCTAACCTGTATGTCTCTATTTTCAAGAATTCCAAAATAGACTCCGTTATTCGCTATGGCGATGCCGGCCCCGGCCCCAAAGGCGAAGTCATGCTGGTAAATTTTACTCTCGAAAACCAGGAGTACGTTGCGCTGAATGGCAATTCACAATACCCGTTCAATCATTCGGTGTCCCTCTATGTCAAATGCGAGACACAAAAAGAAGTGGATATGTACTGGGAAAAGCTGCTCGCCGGCGGGGGCAAGGAAGTGGCCTGCGGTTGGATTACCGATAAATTCGGGCTTTCGTGGCAGATCGTTCCGACGAAGATGATAGAGCTGTTGCAGAGCAAGGATGCGGCGAGATCGCAGCGGGTGATGACCGCTATGATGAAGATGGTCAAGCTCGACATCCAGAAGCTGCAGGATGCTTACGATGGGAAATAGAACCGTCCCGGCGCAAGGGTCTTCGCATACTCACATCCTTCGCGATCATAGGCCAGGTTGTCTGCGGTCTCTTTGCAGTAGCTGGAAATCGAATAGTTTCAACTAAGTTTTTACAAAGGAAGGTTTTTTCTTAAAATTTTTTTTGTGTTATAGCTATGTTAAACTAAATTTCCAATGACCGGCTACACATGAGCAAACGCTG
>JAICXX010000025.1 GCA_025934485.1 Chitinophagaceae bacterium | reverse complement strand
TGGTCTATCCACTTCAACGTATCCCCGGACGAAAAGCTGTTCTGCGGCGACGGCGGCAACGACACCCAGGTGGCCCACGCCAAAAACGGCCGCTGGATCTATCTCTTCCGGCCGGAAGGAGATCATTTTGTTTCGGAAAGACTGGTCAATATGAAGGACCAACAGTATAAGCTCGAACCCAACGTCCATTTTTCACCGGATGGAAAATGGGTCATCTTCCGCGCTAACTTTGAAGGAAAGGAAGAAGTTTATGCCGTCGAATGCAAAAAATCGTAAGCTGATGAATCACCCGCGTACCCGCCTTCTCATCGCCATCTTACTCGCGGGACTCACCTCCCACGCCCAGCTGCAATGGCCCTGCATCACCGCGCAAACAAAACCCTGGACCCGCTGGTGGTGGATGGGCAATGCGGTCGATAGCCAAAACCTTCGATGGAATCTTGAACAATACAAGGCCGCCGGTCTCGGCGGCCTTGAGCTTACTCCCATCTATGGCGTCCACGGCTATGAGGACCATTTTATCAGTTATCTCTCACCTGCCTGGATGGACCTGTTCTCCTTCACGCTTGGCGAAGCCAAACGTCTCGGACTGGGCATCGATATGACCACCGGCACCGGCTGGCCTTTTGGCGGCGGCCCGCTTATCGACTCTACATACGCCTGCCGCGAGATGTTCCATAAGATCTGGACCGTAAAAGGGGGTTCCGCCTGCGCGGATACCATCGCCTACCACCAGGAGCCCTATGTCCACACGGACGGCCGCCATGTGACCATCGATCAGCTGGTGGCGCCCGTATTCGCTAACAAAGACCTCCAGGCCCTGTCACTCTTCCAGGTACGCTTTCCACGCCTGCTTCCACTCCAAACACTGATGGCCTATTCCACCGACGGCAAAGCCATCGACCTCACCGCGAAGGTCGATCCCAATGGCCACCTCGACTGGACCGCACCGCCGGGAGCCAGTTGGACCCTTTACGGTCTCTTCCTCGGCTGGCATGGCAAGATGGTGGAAAGAGCCGCTCCCGGCGCCGAAGGGAATGTCATCGACCACTTCTCCTCCACCGCCCTCCGCAAATACCTCAGCCGTTTCGATACCGCCTTCGGCAACCGCGATCTGTCTTATCTCCGTTGTTTCTTCAACGACAGCTACGAGGTCGACGACTCCCGCGGTCAGTCTAATTGGACCGCCGATTTCTTCGAAGCTTTCCGCAGACATCGCGGCTATGATCTCCGCGAACACCTTCCCGCCTTGTTCGGCAGCGACGGGCCCGACAACAATGCCCGCGTCCTCTGCGATTACCGCGAGACTATCTCCGACCTCCTGCTCGAACAATTCACCCAACCCTGGCACGATTGGGCCCATAGCAGGGGCGCCATGATCCGCGACCAGGCCCACGGTTCTCCTGCCAATATCCTCGATCTCTATGCCGCCAGCGATATCCCCGAAACCGAAGGTGCCGATATCCTCCGCTATAAATTTGCTACATCGGTCGCACACGTCACCGGCAAGCCGCTCGCGTCTTCGGAAAGCGTTACCTGGCTCGATGAACATTTTCTCAGCTCCTATGCCGATGTAAAAACGGCGCTCGATAAATACTGGCTCGGTGGTGTGAACCACGTACTATATCACGGCACCGCCTATACGCCCAAAAGCGACCCCTGGCCAGGCTGGCTTTTCTACGCCTCCGTGCACTTTACTCCTAACGATCCCGATTGGTCCGCCTTCTCTGCCCTGAATCAATATGTCGCCCGCATCCAAAGCTTCCTGCAGGAAGGTCAACCCGATAACGACATCCTGCTGTATTATCCCATCTACGACAGCTGGTCCGAACCCGGTGAAGCACTACTGAAACACTATGATCGCATGGACCCCGAATTCACCGGTACGGGATTCAAAGAATGCGCGGAGTTCTTGCAAAACCATGGTTATTCGTTTGACTATATCTCCGACAAACAGGTCCAGGCCTTAACCTCACCTACCCACTACCGCGCCATCGTCCTGCCGGATTGTAAATACATCTCCGTCGAGGCATTGCAAAAACTCACCACCCTCGGCATTCCGGTTCTGGTCTACAAATCTCTTCCTTCAAGCCCTCCCGGTCTAAGCAACCTCGCGCAACGTACGACGGCCTTTCAACAGCTGATACAGCAGGCAAAATTCAATGTCAGAGCCGCCCTGCCCGCCCTGCTCTCCGGTCTCACCCGCGAAACCATGGTCGACGACAGTCTCGAATACGTTCGCCGGGCCAACGGCAATGGCCATATCTATTTTATCGTCAACCATAACAGCAACCCCTTCGCCGGCTATGCACCCCTCGCCGTGGCTTTCCACGACGCCGCGATCTTCGATCCGCTCACCGGCGAAAAAGGCATCGCCACTACGCGCGACCATAGCATCTATCTACAGCTGCAACCCGGCCAGTCCTGTATCGTCGCGACCAACACCGGAGTGACAAGCCCGCCGTTTCCTTATTATAAACCCGCCGGCGACCCCATCGCCCTGCAAGGCCCCTGGCGGCTCGAATTCCTTTCCGGCGGTCCCACACTCCCGCCGACTGCGACCCTAAAACAGCCCGGCTCCTGGACCGACCTCCCCGGCGATACCTATAAATCCTTCTCTGGTACCGCGCGCTATACCCTCACCTTCACCCGCCCCGGCTCAGCTGCCGTAAGCAAACACCCGGCATCAGCCCTAAAAGCCTGGTTACTCGATCTCGGTAAAGTCTCCCGCACCGCCGAGATCCGCCTCAATGGCCAAAAACTGGCCACCCTCGTTGGCCCCGACTTCCGCCTGACAATATCCGCGGCAGAGCTGCATGCACGCAATACACTCGAAGTGATCGTCTCCAACGGCATGGTCAATCGTATCGAAGACATGGATCGCAAGGGCATCCCCTGGAAGAAATTCTATAACACCAATTTCCCGGCTCACAACAAGGCGGATCGGGGACCTGACGGTCTTTTCAATGCTTCGCAATGGACCCCCATGGCTTCAGGATTGCTTGGCCCCGTCACGTTAACCCCGCTGAAACCGATATGAGCTGGACGTGGTCGCATATAAGCTGTCTCATTTTCTTGCCGGCCTTCCTCGCCGCCCAGGAGCCCGCTCACAAAATGCTTTCCGCCCGGGAACTCGCCCTCCCATCCCGTACCCTCCGCTATCACCCCGAGGGCTCGGACTTCGTCATCACGAACGGCACCCATCGTTTCAACCGCGCTCTCTATGGCACTAACACCGCGTTCCGCGTCGAAGCCGGCGACTTACCCGAATTCGCCCTCTACATGCCCGGCATGGGCGGCAACCTGAGCTTTTCACTCGTGCGTGGTGCCGCCACCCATTCGCTCAAGACGGCGCAATACATAAAAGCAGCATACCGCCCTGGCGCGATGCTATACGAGATCCGCGACCCACTCCTCGGCAAAGGCACCCTCCGGCTCGCCGTCGAAGCCCTCGCCGATGCCGAAGGCCTCATCATCCGCTTGACCTCGGACAGCATCGACCCGCAAACAATGCTGATCGCCAACTACGGCGGCGCCTCGGGCAAAAAATTTTCCCGCGATGGCGATCTCGGCGCCGACCCCGAATCTTCCTTCGATATCGACACCGCTGTCCTGGCAGGTGATCACTATTCGACATCCGATAACACCTTCGAGCTTTCCTATGCCAGCAACAAAAGGCTGTCTGGCCACTTTCCCGGTACCATCGCGGACATCAACGGCATTCTTCATAGCATGTTCCCCCTGACGGCACCACAATACCTGCTGATCTTCAATCCCGCTTCAACCTCCAAACCTCTCACCGACCTCCCGTCCATCTTCGCCGCGGCCGAGACAAAACGCTCGACCCTCGCGGCCCGCGTCAAGCTCCAAACCCCCGATCCCTATCTGAATACCCTCGGCGGCACGCTGGCCATCGCCGCGGACGCCATCTGGGAAGCCCCTACCTATCTGCATGGCGCCATAGCCTGGCGCCAACGCCTGCCCGGCTGGCGGGGACCCTATGTCGCCGACCTCCTCGGCTGGCATGATCGCGCCCGCCAACATTTTTCAAGCTATACCCTTTCTCAGCTCACCACACCAGCCCAAGGTCCCGTAGTAGCCGATACCACATTGCATCTGGCCCGGCAGCAGGAAAAACTCGGCACTTCGCTCTTCAGCAGCGGATATATCTGTCGCAATCCTAACGGCGACTTCCGTCCACATCACTACGATATGAACCTCGTGTTCATCGATCAGCTGCTGACACATTTTTACTGGACCGGCGATACAGCCTACATAAAACAAATGTGGCCCGTCCTGCAACGCCACCTCGCCTGGGAAAAACGGAACTTCGACGCGGATGGTGACGGCTTGTACGATGCCTACGCCTGCATCTGGGCCAGCGATGCCCTCGACTACGGTGGGGGCGGGGTGACACATTCCTCGGCATATAACTATCGCGCCAACCTCCTCGCTGCCGACCTTGGACCCCTCATCGGTGAAGACCCCAAGCCCTATGCCAAGGAGGCCGCCCATATCCTCCATGCCATGCGCACCAAACTCTGGCTACAAGACAAAGGCACCTATGCGGAATACATCGACTGGCCCGATGGTAGTACTACCGCACCCCTCGTCCATCCCTCCGCCGCTGTCTGGACCGTCTACCAGGCCATCGACTCGAAGACAACCACCCCCTTCATGGCCTGGCAGGCACTGCACTACATCGACACGGATATCCCACACATTCCCATTCGCGCAAAAGGCCTCGACGACACAACACTTTATACCCTCAGTACAACTAACTGGCAACCCTATACGTGGTCCCTCAATAATGTCGTGCTGGCGGAATCCCTGCAAACCGCACTGGCCTATTGGCAGGGCGGCCGATCCGACGAGGCTTTCCCGCTCTGGAAAGGTGCACTCCTGGAAAGTATGTACCTCGGCTCCTCCCCCGGTAACTTCGAACAGATCTCGGCGTATGATATCGCCCGAGGCGAACTCTACCGCGATTTCGCCGACCCCATCGGCGTCGCCGCCCGCAGCCTGGTCGAAGGACTCTTTGGTATCGAACCCGATGTCCTCCACGATACGCTGACGATCACCCCCGGCTGGCCCGCGCAATGGCCCTACGCGTCACTTCATATTCCGGATCTTGAGATCGACTACGAACACGATCATTATCACATCAGCCCGAACTTCGCACATCCGCTCACCCTCCGTCTTCGCATCAAGGCCCGCTCCAGTTCTCCCCCCGCCATCACCGTCAACGGTCACCCCGGGCAATACACCTACGACCCCTTAGCCATCGGCGCCCCCGTCATCGAGATCACCGCCCCGCCGGCAAAACAGTATGATATCATCGTGAGCTATCCCGACTCGAACCTCACCGGCATTCAAAATTTCAGTGACACACCGGGCTTTCTCCATTTTACGCACGATTCCGCCACCTGGTGGATGCCCATCGTCCACAAAACCCCGCCATCCCCGGCTCCTACAACCGCCACCATCACCGCCCACACCGAAACGATCAACCTCACCCCATATTTCAACGCTGCCGTCACCGACATCTTCAAAAACCAATACCTGAGTCCCCGCCCCAAAACGCCGACGCTCCAGCTGCCCACCCAGGGCATCGGCAACTGGTGCTATCCGCTCGTAACGGCAAACATCGACGACACGGGTCTTAGGCGTTCCGGGGGCAAGATCATGTTACCCAATCGCATCCCTCTGACAACTCCTGCAACAGGCCCCAATGTCATCTTCACCTCGCGTTGGGATAACTATCCCGCCAGGGTGTCCATCCCACTACAAGGCCATGCCTCGCACGCCTGGTTCCTCATGGCCGGCAGCACTAACCCGATGCAAAGCCGCATGACGAATGGTCGCATCGTAATAAGTTACACCGATCACTCTACCGATACACTGGAACTCATCAATCCATCGACATGGTGGCCCATCGAAGAAGATTACTATGAAGCACCACCGGCCTTCACCACGGGTGCGCCGCATCCCTTTCGCGTCTATTTAAAGACCGGCCTCATTAGTAACGAACCCCAAAAATGGACCTCCATCAAAGGTCTTACCAATACGGCCATCGACGGCGGCGCCGCCACCGTGCTCGATATGCCCCTCGATCCGCATAAAACACTCGACCACCTCGTCCTCAGCACCATCGCCCGGGATGTGGTTGTCGGCTTAATGAGTATCACCTTAAATAATTTCAGACCATGAGATACTTGACCATCTTCTTCATCGTACTTACTCTCAAAGCCTTCGCCGGCCCCGATCCCGAATGGACCACAAAAGTCGGCGCCCGCAGTTTCCCTTCGGCCACAACTACTGTCACTGTCACCGGCGCCGCAAAAGATGGCAGCACCCTCGCCACCAAAGCCATTCAGACGGCAATCGATAAAGCCGCCGCCGGAGGCGGCGGCGTCGTAGTCTTCGAACCCGGTACCTACCTCACCGGCTCTATCTTCCTCAAAGAAGGCGTCGAGCTCCGCATCGACAAGAACGTAGAACTTATAGGCAGCCAACACTTCGAAGACTACCCCGAGATAGACACCCGCATCGCCGGCATAGAAATGAAATGGCCCGCCGCATTACTCAATATCATCGGCGTAAAAAAAGCCGCCATCACCGGCGACGGCAAGGTCAACGCCCGCGGAAAATTCTGCTGGGATAAGTACTGGGCCATGCGCAAGGAATACGATCCCAAAGGTCTCCGCTGGATCGTGGATTATGACGCTAAACGGGTTCGGACACTCCTCATCCAAAATGCCGAAGACATCACGGTCAAAGGATTGAAATTCATCGACGCCGGCTTCTGGACCGTACAGGTACTCTATTCAAAATATGTCACGGTCGACGGCATCATCGTCCGTAATAACGAGGATGGCCACGGTCCGAGCACGGACGGGGTCGACATCGACTCCTCTTCCTGGGTACTGGTCCAGAATTGTGATATCGACTGCAACGACGATGACTTCTGCCTTAAGGCAGGCCGCGACTGGGACGGTCTTCGAGTCAACCGCCCCACAGAGTATGTCGTCATCCGGCACTGCACGGCCAGGAAGGGGGGGGGACTCCTCACCATCGGCAGCGAGACCTCCGGCGGCATCCGTCACGTGCTGGCCACCGACCTCACCGCCCGCGGCACCGGCAACGGCTTCCACATCAAATCCGCTACTACCCGCGGCGGCACCGTAGAAGACATCCACGTGCGCAACATCACCATGGATAGCGTCGGCAACGCCATCCTCTTCACCATGAACTGGAATCCCGCCTATAGCTATTCGACGCTGCCCCCCGGCTACAACCCCGACTCTATCCCCGCCCACTGGAAGACGATGCTCCACAAAGTCGAACCACCGGAGAAAGGCATCCCGCATTTCAAAGACATCTATGTCTCCAACATCAAAGTCGCCAGCGCCAAAAGAGCCATAGCCGCCGCCGGCCTCGACCGCTCGCTCATCACCGGCGTGCATATCGACAACACGACGATCCACGCCGCCACCGCGGGCGATATCAGCTACGCCGATCACTGGCAGCTGAACAATTTCACCGTGACGACAAAAGACGGTTCCACCATCCAGGTCAAAAATTCCAATGACATAAAATTCTGATCATGTACAAATACCTTCTCCTCCTGTTCATCTTCGCTGGCATCCAACACCGCCCCACCTTGTATATCATCGGCGACTCGACCGTCCAGAACGGCAAAGGCAAAGGCGATGGCAGCCTCTGGGGCTGGGGCAGCTACCTCGGCGAATCCTTTGACACTAGTCGCATCGCTGTTCGTAACTTCGCCCTCGGCGGCCGCAGCAGCAGAACGTTTATCACGGAAGGACACTGGGATCAGGTGCTCGCTCAACTTAAACCGGGTGACTTTGTAATCATGCAATTCGGCCACAACGACGGCGGCCCGCTCGACGACACGGCTCGTGCACGCGGCACACTCAGGGGACTCAGCGATTCTACAAAAGATATCTATAACCCGATAATGAAGAAGAACGAGACCGTGCACACCTACGGCTGGTACATGCGCAAATATGTCGCCGATACCAAAGCAAAGGGCGCTATCGCCATCATTTGCTCGCCGATCCCCCGAAATATGTTCAAAGACGGCAGGGTGCTGCGCAATGGCGCCGACTATGGCGGCTGGTCCCGCGAAACGGCCGCTACCACCGGCGCTTACTTCATCGATCTGAATACCCTGATAGCCGATCAGTATGATCGCCTCGGCCCCGATAGCGTCAAAAATTTCTTCCCCGGCGATCACACCCATACCAATGAAGCCGGCGCCCGGCTCAACGCCGCAGCCGTGGCCACCGGTATCAGGCAGATTCCGAGTCTCTCCCAATACCTTCATTAATGCAGCGCTCTCTTTTCATATTTGTTCTCTTCCTCTCGTCCATCGCGCAAGCCGCAGACACCCTCAACCTCGCAGGCGCCTGGCGGTTTCGCATGGATCCCCGCGACGAAGGTGAAACGCAACGCTGGTTCGAAAAAACCCTTCCCGAAACCGTTCGCCTTCCCGGCTCTATGATGGAGAACCACAAAGGCGATCCCGTCACCGCACAAACCCGCTGGACCGCCAGCATCTACGACAGCTCGTGGTTCTTCGACCCCCGAATGGCGAAATATCGCCGCCCGGATAATCTCAAGATCCCCTTTTGGCTCACTCCACCCACCTATTACGTGGGGGCAGCCTGGTACCAAAAGACGATTCGGATACCCGCCACCTGGACCAAATGCCATATCGTCCTCTATCTCGAGCGCCCGCATAGCGAAACCACCGTGTGGCTCGACGATAAATGCATCGGTCAGCAATACGGTTTTTGTACCGCGCAGGAATTCGATCTCGACGTGGCCCCTGGACAACACACGTTGACCCTGCGCATCGACAACCGAATCAAAGCCATCAACGTCGGTCCCGACTCGCATAGCCTCACCGATCAAACCCAGGGCAACTGGAACGGCATCGTAGGCAAGATGCTCCTCACCGCCCGAGCCGCCACCTGGCTCGATGATATCCAGGTCTTTCCCGATCTCACGCACCACCTCGTACATGTCCGCATCGATATTCGCTCGCTCGAAACCTCCGGCTCCGGCCGGCTCACCCTGCAGGCCGTCTCTTTCAACACCACAGCGCATGACGCCCCGCATTCCATTGCCATCCCCTACACCCTGAACGATGGCCGCGACTCATTGAGTGTCGACCTGCCCATGGGCGACCACTTCCTCACCTGGGACGAGTTCGATCCCGCCCTCTATCGGCTCACGGCAACACTCGGCTCGGACAACACCCCCCAAATCTCCGGCGAGCACTTGGCATCAAGCGATACGCGCACCGTCGAATTCGGCATGCGCGAGTTCCGCACCCGGGGCACCCACTTCACGATCAACGGCCGTCCCATTCACCTCCGCGGTACCGTCGAGAACTGCGAATTTCCTCTCACCGGCTATGCCCCCATGGACGAAGCAAGTTGGGAACGCGTCTTCCGCATCGCCCGCCGCTTCGGCCTCAACCACATGCGGTTCCATTCCTACTGCCCGCCGGAAGCAGCCTTCAAAGCAGCAGACCGCGTCGGGTTCTATCTCCAACCCGAAGGGCCGTCCTGGGCCAACCACGGTTCCTCCCTGGGTGACGGCAAGCCCATCGACCAATTCATCTACGACGAGACCATCCGCATGGCAAAGTCGTTTGGCAACTACCCTTCCTTTTGCATGATGGCCTATGGCAACGAACCCCGTGGCGGCCACCAGGCGGAATATCTTACCCGCTTCGTCGATTTCTGGAAGAACAAAGACAACCGCCGCGTCTATACCGGCGCCGACGTGGGTATGAACTGGCCCCTCGTGCCCGATAACGACTATATGGTAAAATCCGGTCCACGTGGTCTCCACTGGTCGGGCGAACCGGAATCGATGACCGATTATCGTGCCGAGATCGAAAAATATCATGTTCCGTATGTCACCCACGAGATGGGGCAGTGGTGCGTTTATCCGGATTTTTCAGAGATACCGAAATACACGGGCGTATACAAAGAGAAAAGCTTCGAGCTCTTCCGCGAATTGCTAAAAGACCAGGGCATGGCCGACGAAGACCGCCGCTTTCTCATGGCTTCAGGAAAGTTGCAAGCCCTCTGCTATAAAGCCGAAATAGAAAAATCCCTCCGCACCCCCGGCAGTGCCGGCTTCCAGCTGCTTTGTCTCACGGACTATCTCGGCCAGGGGACAGCCCTCGTAGGTATCCTCAACGCACTCTGGCAGGAAAAAGGCTATATGACGGCAAACGAGTTTACCCGTTTCTGCAACTCCACCGTTCCGCTCGCCCGCCTGCCAAAATTTGTCTACACGAACACCGATACCCTCCATGCGGACATAGAGCTCTATCATTACGGCAAAGCGCCATTACACCAGGCCAGTATCGACTGGATGCTCCGCGACGATCAGCACAATATCCTCGCCCACGGTCACTTCGCCCCGGTGGATATTCCCATCGGCAGCCCTATCCCGGTCGGCACGATCGCCACGGCGCTCACAAACATCCACCACGCCGCTCACCTCAAACTCGAAGTCTCGATCCGCAATACGCCGTACAGCAACGGCTGGGATTGCTGGGTATATCCCTCGCACATCTCCGCGACGGCAGCCAGGCATTCCGGCGCCGCCGCAACCGCACACCTCGGCGCCGCCGCGAACGGCGCAATCTACTACTGCACCACGCTCAACGACACCGCCCGCCGCATCCTCGCACAAGGCGGAAAAGTCTTCCTCGACGCCTTCGGAAAAATAGTCAAAGGAAAAGAGGTCATCATGAATTTTACCCCGGTCTTCTGGAACACCTCGTGGTTCAAGATGCGGCCCCCGCACACCCTCGGCATCCTGCTCGACCCGGCGAACCCCGCCTTCAGGGATTTCCCAACCAGCTATCACAGCGACTATCAATGGTACAGCATCCTCGAGAAGGCGCAGCCCATGCATCTCGAAGATTTTCCAAAAAGCTTCCGCCCGCTGATCCAACCCATCGATACCTGGTTCCTCAACCGCCGGCTGGCCCTTCTCTTCGAAGCAAAAGCCGGCAACGGGCGCATCCTCGTCTCCAGCGCTAATCTCGACACCACTAAACCCGCTAACCGCCAGCTTTTTTACAGTCTCCAATATTACATGGAGTCGCCGCAATTCCGTCCCGCCTATACGATCGATATCGATACCATCAACGCATTATTCACCACTCCCAGCCGTTTCACCTTCACCCCCTATACCAAAAGCAGCCCCGACGAATTAAGACCAAAATCCCAAGACCCGGCGGCATCACCGGCATCAGCGGCGTCGCCCGAGCCCCCGGCAACAGCCGCACCCATCGACCGTCACGCGCTGACCACCCGCCACAACCCCGTCGACACAACCGCCGACCCCCTGGGCTCACTAAGCGTCGGCAATGGCCGCTTTGCCTTCACCGTCGACATCACAGGTCTGCAATCCTTCCCCGAAGCATACGACAAAGGCATCCCCCTCGGCACGGAATCTGAATGGGGTTGGCATAGCTTCCCCGACTCGAACAACTATCGTTTCGACCAGACCCTAAGATCCTACGATGTCCACGGAAAAAAAGTCTCCTACTCCGTCCAGCTAAAAAATTCTGCCGTCGAATACTTCCGCGTCAACCCCCATCGCCTCCAACTCGGTAACATCGGCCTGGAACTCACGAAAAAAGACGGTACGCTGGCGACACTCGAGGATATAAAAGACATCCACCAGGAACTCATCCTCTGGACCGGCGAGATCCGCAGCCACTTTACCCTCGAAGGAATTCCCGTCGACGTCTCTACCTTCGCTAACCCCGACGAAGATGCCATCGCCTGTCATATCCAGAGCCCGCTGATCACAGACCACCGCATCAGGATCAGGCTTCGGTTCCCTTACCCCACCGGTGAATTCACCGACGACGGCGACAATTGGACGCACGAATCCAACCATCACACGATCCTTATCAATTCGACAACCATCCGTCACGACCTCGACACGACGCGCTACTACATCACCACGACCAGTGAGATTCGCGAATTCAAACCGCATTACTTCCTCATAGCCCCACCCGAAGACACAGCCGACACCTTCAGCTTCGCCTGCCAGTTTTCACAAACAGCCCCGGCCACCCCCGCATCCCCTGCAGCAAAACCTGCCCCGGCGAACTACGCGACAACAAAAGCAGCATCTGAACAGTCCTGGCGCCACTTTTGGCAGCAAGGCGCCGTCGTCGATTTTACCGGCAGCACCGATCCCCGCGCCGGCGAGCTCGAGCGACGCATCGTACTCTCGCAATACCTGACCCGCATCCAGGACGCCGGCGACTATCCGCCACAGGAGACGGGATTGACCTATAATAGCTGGTACGGCAAGCCTCATCTGGAAATGCATTGGTGGCACGAAGCCCACTTCGCACTATGGGGTCATCCCGAACTCCTCGAACGCTCCCTCGACTGGTACGGCAAAGTAGCGGATAGCGCGAGAAACATCGCGAAGCGGCAAGGGTACGAAGGCGTCCGCTGGCAGAAGATGACGGACCCCGAGGGCCAGGAGTCGCCCTCTAATGTCGGCTCCTTCCTCATCTGGCAACAGCCGCATTTTATCTACATGGCCGAGCTCTGCTATCGGGCCGAGAAAAAACGCGACCCGATACACGCGGACAGCCTGCTAAAACGATATGCACCGCTGGTCTACGCTACCGCCGACTTCATGGCCTCGTATGCCTGGTACGACACCGCTACCCAACACTATATCCTTGGCCCGGCCCTGATCCCTGCACAGGAAAGATTTAAACAGGATAGTACGATCAACCCTATCTTTGAGCTGGCCTACTGGCGCTGGGCCTTAGAAATAGCACAAAAGTGGAGAGCGCGCCTCAAAGACCCAGCCAACGAGCAATGGCAACAAGTAGCAAACCATCTCGCACCCCTCCCGCAATACGACAGTCTTTACTATCCCACCGAAAGCGCCACCGACGCCTATACCAATCCCCATTACCGCGGCGACCACCCGGTGGTGCTGGCCACCTATGGATTTCTGCCCGCCACTAAAGGGCTCGATACCGAAAGAATGGCGACAACGTATCGTTGGGTAAAGAACCATTGGGACTGGCCTTCCACCTGGGGCTGGGACTATCCGCTCGTGGCCATGTGCGCCACGAGACTGGGCCTACCCGGCGACGCTGTCGACGCTTTGCTGATGCCGGAAAAGAAAAATACTTACCTTTCTAACGGACATAACTTCCAGGACGACCGCCTGCGGCTCTATTTGCCCGGTAACGGCGGCCTGCTTTCCGCAATCGCATTGATGTGCGCCGGCTACGACGGCGGCCCGGGGCCCGACCCCGGCTTCCCGCACGATGGAAAATGGAAAGTACGCTGGGAAGGATTAAATCAAATGCCATAGCCATGAAATATATCTTATCGTTAGTCGTAATCACGCTCACTCTAAGCACGCAAGCCCAAAAGATCCAGGCTCCGGAGCAACAGGATATCCTGAAAGCCATGCGTCTGGCCAACCATTATTTCATGACCAAATGGCCCGACCCGGGCAAAGAGATCGTGACCAACATTGCAAGGCCGAGCAACATCTGGACCCGTTCGGTATATTACGAAGGGCTTATGGAACTCTACTCCATCGATCCCCAAAAGGAATATTATGATTATGCCGTCACCTGGGGAGAAAAACATCACTGGATGCCCCGCAATGGTGTTTCCGACCGCAATGCCGACGACCAATGCGCCGGCCAAACCTGGATCGACCTCTTTCGCATCGACGCCCAGCCGGAACGCATCGCTAACATCAAGACCTGTATCGATAACATGGTGCATAGCGACAAAGCCGACGACTGGCATTGGATCGACGCCATCCAAATGGCGATGCCTGTCTTCACAAAATTAGGCGTCCTGTATCACGACACCAGCTATTTCCGGAAGATGTACGATCTCTATCATTTTACCAAGACCGTCCATGGCGGCCATGGCCTCTATAGCCCCGAACAACATCTCTGGTGGCGCGACAAAGATTTCGTTCCGCCCTACAAAGAACCCAACGGCCAGGACTGCTTCTGGAGCCGCGGCAATGGCTGGGTCGCCGCCGCTCTCGCCCGGACGCTAAGTCTTCTCCCGCTCAGCGATCCTCACCGTACGGAATATCTACAGGATTATCTGGATATGATCCACGCCATCATTCCGCTGCAACGCGCCGACGGCTATTGGAATGTAAGCCTGCATGACTCTACGCACTTCGGCGGCCCGGAACTCACGGGCACCGCGCTGTTCACCTACAGTATCGCCTGGGGTATCCGCGAAGGCTATCTCGACAAAAAGACCTATATGCCCGTCATTTCGAGATCCTGGGAAGCCATGGTGAAGATGTCACTGCACCCCGATGGGATGCTGGGCTATGTCCAGGGCACCGGCAAAGAACCAAAAGATGGGCAGCCGGTAACCTACGACAAGATCCCCGACTTCGAAGACTACGGTCTAGGCTGCTTCCTCCTGGCCGGCAGCGAGATCTACCAGATCGCCACGCCGCCCACAGCCAATCTCGCTGAATCAAAGGTCCCGCCCTATCAGGAAATGCCGATACCGCTGACTACGGTAAAGAATTGGGAGACCATCCAACGTCCTGCCATATACGCACTTTTTGAAAAGAACGTCTATGGCCGCATGCCCGAAACCCCCATTCCGATCGCTTACACCACGGACGCCGTGGATGAATCCGCACTCGGCGGCACCGCCATCAAAAAACTCATCACCATCCATTTCTCGCCCACCGACACGGCCGCCCGGCTGCATCTCATGCTCTACCTGCCGCGACAAAAACGAAAAGCGCCGGTCTTCGTAGGCTATAGTTTCACACCCAATGCCGTCACCGATACCTCCAGCCAGTGGCCGATAAAAGACATTCTCGCCCGCGGCTATGGCGTCGCCGTCGCCTGGTATTGGGACATCGAACCGGATCGTGCGGACGGCTGGCAAACCGGCATCCGCACCCGCCTCGCCGGCGCATTGCAGATCCAGCCTTACGAATGGAGCGCCATGGGAGCCTGGGCCTGGGGACTGGAACGCATCGTCGACTATCTCCTCACCGATCCGCAGGTGGACTCCAAACGCCTCATCGTCATCGGCCATTCCCGGCTGGGGAAAGCCGCCGTATGGGCCGGCGTCAGCGACAAACGCTTCGCGCTGGTGGTCTCCAACGAATCGGGTGAAGGCGGAGCCGCGCTCGGCAAACGCGACTACGGCGAGACTATCGCCATCATCAACGACAAATTTCCCTGGTGGTTCAGCCCGAACTACAAACAATTTGGTGCCGACCCCGCCGCGATGCCCACCGACCAGTTTATGCTCCTCTCCCTCGTCGCGCCACGTCCGCTCTATGTCGCCAGTGCCGTCGGCGACCAATGGTCCGATCCCAAAGGAGAATTCCTCAGCGCGACACTGGCTGCCCCTGTTTATAAGCTCTACCACGAAAAAGGCGTCGGAACGGATAGCATGCCGCCGCTCGAACATCCCGTGGGCGACTTCATCCGTTATCATATCCGCAAAGGCAAACACGATCTCACGTTATACGATTGGCAGGAGTACATGAACTTCGCCGACCAACGGCTCAAAATCAAAAAATGAGAACGATCTTAGTCCTTATCCTCGCCATCAGCCTAAAAGCAACAGCCCAACCCGTAAGGATTACCTACAACTTCAATCCCGGCTGGCTGCTGTACACCGGCGACACTACCGGCGCAGAGTCACCGGCGTTCGACGACGCCTCCTGGCGGGCAATCACGCTGCCACATGCCTTCAACGAAGACGATGCCTTTAAAAAAGCCATCCAGGATCTTACTACGGGCATCGCCTGGTACCGCAAACATTTTAGGCTCCCTGCCGGCGACCGCAACAAAAAGATTTACCTCGAATTCGAAGGCATCCGCCAGGCCGGCGATTTCTGGCTCAACGGTCACCACCTCGGTCTCCACGAGAACGGCGTCATGGCCTTTGGCTTCGACATCACGCCCTGGTTGAAACCCGACTCCGACAATGTCCTCGCCGCCCGCATCGATAACCATTGGGACTATCACGAGAAATCCACGGGGAGCACCTTCGAATGGAACGATAAAAATTTCTACGCCAACTACGGCGGCATCAACAAGAATGTCTGGCTCCATGTGATGGACCCGTTACATCAAACCCTGCCACTTTACTCCACGCTTGGTACTACAGGCATTTATATCTACGCCCGCGAGATCGACATCCCGAAAAAAACAGCCACTATCACCGCCGAAGCGCAGATAGAGAACGAAAGCGACCAGGCGCGCACATTCCGCTATATCGTCAGCATCCGCGACCGCGATGGCCGCGAACTAAAGCGCATACAAACGCCACCCCAGACCCTGGGTCCCGGCGACACCATCACGGTTAAAGATAGCACAAAGCTCTCCGGAGTTTGTTTCTGGAGCTGGGGCTATGGTTATCTCTATAAGGTCGCCACCATGCTGGAAGAGGATGGCAGGATCATCGACTCGGTGACCACCACCACCGGTTTTCGCAAGACGGCCTTCACGGACGGGATGCTTACGCTCGACGATCGCCCCATCCAGATCCATGGCTATGGACAACGTACCACCAACGAATGGCCCGCCATCGGCCAGAGCGTACCACCGTGGATGAGTGATTATAGCAATCATCTCATTATAGAAAGCAACGGCAATCTCATCCGCTGGATGCATGTCACCCCCTGGCATCAGGATGTCCTTTCCTGCGACCGCGTGGGACTCATGGAGGCCATGCCCGCGGGTGATGCGGAGAAAGATGTGGAAGGCCGTCGCTGGCAACAGCGCGTCGAGCTCATGCGCGATGCCATTATCTACAATCGCAATAGCCCCAGCATCATCTTCTACGAATGCGGCAACAAAGGCATCAGCGAAGACCATATGAAGGAGATGAAACGGGTCCGCGACCAGTTCGATCCCTATGGCGGCCGTGCCATCGGCGCCCGCGAGATGCTGGCATCCAACACCGCGGAATATGGCGGCGAGATGTTATACATCGACAAAAGCGAACGCAGACCGCTGTGGGCTATGGAGTACAACCGCGACGAAGGGCTCCGGAAATATTGGGACAACTACTCTCCGCCCTATCACAAGGACGGTGATGGCCCTGCCTATAAAGGCGAAGACGCTTCCATGTACAACCACAACCAGGATTCCTATGCCATCGAAGACGTGGCCCGGTGGTATGACTATTGGCGGGAACGACCGGGGACCGGCCTCCGCGTCAGTGCCGGCGGCGTCAACATCATCTTCTCGGAATCGAATACCCATTACCGCGGAGCCGAGAATTACCGGCGCAGCGGCGAGGTCGACGCCCTCCGCATTCCCAAAGACGGGTTCTATGCCCACCAGGTCATGTGGGATGGTTGGGTCGATGTAGAAAAGCCGCGTATCCATATCCTGGGTCACTGGAACTACAAACGCGGCGTCACAAAAGACATCTATGTCGTCTCCAGCGCAAAAAAGGTCCGACTCTTCGTCAACGGTCACGCGATAGGTTGGGGCCAGCAACAATACCGCTTCCTCTATACGTTTAAGAACGTCAGCTGGCAACCCGGTACCATCACCGCCATCGGGTACGACAGCGCCGGTCACGAACGCTGTTCAGACAGCCACAAGACTGCCGGCCGCTCCGTCGCCATCAGGCTTTCCCTGCAAAACGCCCCGCATGGCTTCCGTGCGGATGGTGCGGACCTTGCGATGGTAACGGTCGAAGCCGTCGATGCCAAAGGCGAACGGTGCCCCACCGATCTCTCGCTGATCCATTTCCAGCTCGAAGGTCCCGCAGAATGGCGCGGCGGCATGGCCCAGGGCCCCGATAACTATATCCTGTCGAAAGACCTGCCGTTGGAATGCGGCGTGAACCGCGTGCTTATTCGCAGCACGACAAAGGCCGGCACCATCGTGCTCAGGGCTTCCGCCAAAGGGCTCTCCGCCGCCACCCTTACCTTCAAGGCGAAACGGTTCAACGTCGATAACGGTCTCGCCCTGCAGATGCCGGACAATGGCCTCACCGCCCCGCTCGACCGCGGACCCACTCCGCCGGGCCCATCCTATCACATCTCCCGCACCATGTTGCCCTGGGCTTCCATCAACGCCGGTATCAACGCCGGCCTCACCCTCAATACGGTCGATGACAATGAGACAACGAGCTGGTATAGCGAAGATGACCTCGCGACTGCCTGGATCGAATACAAGCTCCAATATTCCTCCAGTATCGACGAAGTCGTTCTAAAGCTCAATAACTTCCGTACCAGGTCATACCCCTTGCGGATATTGGTTGACGGCAGGGAAGCCTGGAGAGGTACAACGGAGAAAAGCCTCGGCTATGTCCATTTAAAATTCAAGCCGGTTACAGGTCAAACCGTGCGTATCCAGCTCACCGCGCCCCCGAACCAGCAAGCCGTCGCCGGCGAAGAGGTCAACGGCAAAAAGCTCGATGACGGCCCCGGCGACCCTGCCCCTCCATCCGGCTCAAAAGCAAGCAAGGTCCCGGCTCGCCTGAGTATCATCGAAACCGAGATCTGCGGCTCAAGCCGATAGCGTCGTTCGGCCCTGAGCCATCCAGACATCTAGCCGGCCCCAACGAACCGCCAGCCGTAATTTCTTCGGTTTTCCGCCCAAAAAACCGTTTCTTTGACGTTTCGGCGCGGGCGAAGCCCATCGCCGTTTGCTTCACGTATGAATCTGAAACGACTATTTGCCTGGACACTGCCCTTGTTCTTCGTTGCCCACCTCTGTGGACAGACCCTGCCTGCCGACGCGCATTCCCTGCTCTGGAAGATCGACGGAAAGGACGTGCCGCAGGAGTCGTATATCTTCATCAACACCAGCAACACCTGCGAAACCCATATCTCTCTTGACGGAAAGCTCGCCAATGTTCTCTCGAAAGTGAGATCCATCACCTTTGAAGCCGCCGCCACCAACCGTTCCAGGGAAAAAGATTTTCTGGCGGCCTCGCTGGCTATCGGCAGCGACTATACAGCCAAACAAATGCTCTCCCCCTTTGTCTATCAGAGTCTCAAAGAAAAGGCCCAGGAGATCGGACTCAGCGAAGGGTTTCTCAACCAACACAATATCTTTTTCGTGAAAGTGAAGCTGGAGACCTCCTGCATCACGTGCGATCTTTCCCGTGTCATCCGCCTGGAAGATGTCATACGTGACACAGCCCGCAGGCTGGGCCTGCCGGTCACCGAATTGCTCGGGATGGAGGAGTTCTTCGAGATGTATCACCATTATCCCAAGGCTTTCTGGGATAAAACCATCGCTTATCTTCTCGAGCACCCCGAAAATGTCACGGACGCCATCAACAAAAAAGCCGCCGCCTATAAAGCCGGCGACCTCGCCGCCCTTAGATCGGCCGTCGCCCACGACGATTACTACGGCATCCGCTACAAATTCCCCGAGCAGGAAACCTCCCGCTGCGCCCTCCTCACCTCGCGGATCGAAAAGCAGATCACCCGGACACCTACCCTTATCGTCCTCGACGTCTCCGAACTCGCCTACGACCCTACCTCGGTCTTCAAAGCCCTGGCTACCGACGGCTATACCCTTACACCCGTAACCCTATGAAGATAAACGGCTTGCCGCATCAAGTATGCTGGTAATTCACGCCCCCGCTTGCCGAAAATTTTGTAAATTTGAAAAAATCGACGAAACATGACTACTCTTGTCATTGAGAATAAATCATATGTGGTTATGCCCACCGAAGACTACAAAGCCCTCCAAAAAAAGGCTGCCCTCAAAACCAGGCCCGAAAAGACCTTGACGATTAAGGAAGCAAGGGCGCACACTAAAAAGCTGATCATGAAGTGGGCCAGCGAGAAGTAATCGTCAAGCAGTCTGTTGCCGATAGTATCGCCGAAATAGCTTGGTTTATCGAATCGAAAGGCATGGTAGCTACCGCCGAAAAATTCGCTGACAACGTATATGATTTCTTTTTAAAGCTATCCGATTCACGAAAACAGTACGCACCCTGCAGGGATACGGAACGCGCCATCATAGGATACAAATGCATCCCCTACAAAAGAAAATACACTGTCGTTTTTTTGGAATCAGATGATGAGTTGATCATCTGCGAATTCCTCCCTTCAAGAATATTTATTGGTAACCAAGGTCGGCGGAGTTTACTTTTAACTTTAAAAGATATTCCTCACATTCCCCATATTTGCGTATAATTATGTTAAAATAACTTAATACTCGGATAACATCCGACGGCCAAACCCGCCCAAAATGCCTTTTCTTTGAGTTTCGGGCATTCCTAAACCGCCATTGCCAAAAGCTTGCTAAATGTCAAAAAATAAGTATTTACTCCCATTCGCTCTGATCTGCACACTCTTCTTTATGTGGGCTTTCCTGCATAATATCAATGGTATTCTGATACCCCAATTGAAGAAGGTATGCCACCTGTCCGACACCCAATCCTCACTTACCGACCTGGCCCTTTATCTGGCCTATTTCGTCGCCGCCATCCCAGCCGGTCTGTTCAGCCATAAGTTCGGCTATAAAAAAGGCATCATTTTCGGCCTCTTCCTCTTCGCCGTTGGAGCGCTGCTCTTTTTGCCGGCGGCCGATAGCCGCACTTTCCCCCTCTTCCTGCTGGCCATCTTCATCGCTGCCAGCGGCGCAGCTTTTCTCGAGACCATGGCCAATCCATATGCAACGATCCTCGGGAAACCCGAAACATCCGAACAGCGGTTGAACCTGGCGCAATCTTTTAATGGTCTCGGCGCCGTCGTCGCGCCGTTAGTTGGTACGAATTTCATATTGTCGGGTGTAGAACATACCCAGGCAGAGCTGAATACGATGAAAGCTAACGGCCAGCTTAATGCCTATCTTGCCCACGAAGCCAGTTCGCTCAAGCCTCCCTATCTCGTGATCGCCATTGTCCTCGTGCTGCTCGCGATCTTGTTCATGCGGATAAAGCTTCCCGAGGTTACGGAAACTACGGAAGGTGCGCACAGCACGACAAAGTTCTCCCTCAGCATCTTGCGTTTTTCGCATGTCCGCTGGGCGGCCATCGGCGAATTCTTCTATGTTGGCGCACAGGCAGGCATCCTCGGCTTCTTCATCCGGTTTGCGAAGCAGGCAGCCGCCATTCCCGAAAAAGAGGCCGGTTTATTGCAGACTTACGCGATGATCGGCTTTATGGCCGGCCGTTTTCTCGGCACCTATCTGATGCGCTTCATAAAACCTGCCCGCCTCCTGACAATATATGCGGTAATCAATGTCGGCCTGGTCACTGTCGCGCTGCTGACACACGGCCGGATTGCCGTATACACGCTGATGCTGACCCCCTTCTTCATGTCCATCATGTTCCCGACGATCTTTGCACTCGGCGTCAAAGACCTCGGCGAAGAGACTAAGCTGGCGGCTTCCTTTCTCGTCATGGCGATCATTGGCGGCGCCTTTACACCGGTGCTCATGGGCATCATCTCCGACAAGACCGGCAATATGCAAAATGCTTATATAATGCCTCTCATCGGCTTTCTCTTCATCGTTTACTTTGGGATCAAAGGATACAAGATCAAACCGATAAATAAAACCCAAGCTGCAATCGCATGAGCCGAATGAATAGAACACGATACTGTCTGGCCCTCGACCTGAACAATGACGAAAAGCTCATCGCCGAATACGAACACTGGCACAAAGCCATCTGGCCCGAGATCAAACAAAGTATCCTCGAAAGCGGCATAACCGAAATGGAGATCTACCGGCTCGAAGACCGTCTGTTCATGATCATGGAGACAGATGACTCCTTCGACTTCGAAAAAAAAGCAGCCATGGACAGCGCCAACCCCGCCGTCCAACGCTGGGAAGAGCTGATGTGGAAATACCAAAAAGCGATACCGGGCGGACGCGAAGGCGAAAAATGGCGGCTGATGAATAAGATTTTTAAACTCACAGAACAATAGAATAAGAAATGTTCAGTCTCAAGGGTAAACACGCACTGAGCCCCTGGAAGGGGATCGTCCGAAGGACAATCATAAGCGCTATTGCGGATTTGCTCACGGAAAAAACTTTGAACAATGTTTAGTTTATTAGGTAAACACGCAGTAGTCACAGGCGCCGGCAGCGGCATCGGCAAAGCCGTAGCCATTCTGCTCGCCGAACAAGGCGCCACCGTATATGTAGCAGACATCAACGCACAACAGGCCGAAGAAACGGCCAAAGAAATAGGCAGCAACGCCGTGGCGAAAGCCGCCGACGTCAGCAACCAAAAGGTGACAAAAGACCTCTTCGCCAGCCTCCCGCAACTCGACATTCTCGTCAATAGCGCCGGCGTTTCACACATCGGTACCGCCGAATCCACTGCAGAAGCCGATTTCGACCGGCTGTACAACGTCAATGTGAAAGGCGTTTACAACTGCTTAAATGCAGCCATCCCGAGGCTCAAAGAAAAGGGCGGTGTGATCGTCAACATGTGTTCGATCGCCGCCACCGTGGGCATCCCTGACCGGTTTGCCTATTCGATGACCAAAGGGGCCGTCTATTCCATGACCCTTTCCGTAGCCAAAGATTATCTCAAAGATAAGATCCGCTGTAACTGTGTCTCTCCCGCCCGTGTCCATACCCCCTTTGTGGATGGATTCCTGAAAAAGAATTACCCGGGTAAAGAGGAGGAGATGTTCGATAAATTATCGAAGACCCAACCCATCGGCAGAATGGCCAAGCCGGAAGAGATTGCCGGTCTCATCCTGTATCTTTGCAGCGACGAAGCTTCTTTCATCACCGGCTGCGACTATCCCATCGACGGCGGTTTCATTAAATTAAACAATTGATCGTATGTTACTCATCAGACACGGCGCACCCGAAAAAGAAACTACAGGAATCGTACTCGACGGCAAATATTATGACACAAAAGACTTTAGCGACGGGGAAGACTACAACGAGCAGTTCTTCGCCACAGGCGGCCTGGACCGCCTAAAGGCGTACGTGGCAAAAAACAAGGCCCAGCTCAAAGAACTGCCAAAAGGCACCCGCCTGGGCTCGCCCATCGCCCGGCCCTCGAAGATCGTCTGCATTGGCCTCAACTACGTCGATCATGCAAAAGAGACCAATGCCACCCCGCCACCCGAACCCGTGATCTTCATGAAATCCACCACCGCCCTCGTAGGCCCCAACGATAACATCGTCATTCCAAAGGATAGTAAAAAGACTGATTGGGAAGTGGAACTCGCCCTCGTCATCGGCAAAAAGGCGAGCTACGTGGACGAAAAGGATGCCCTGAACCACGTCGCCGGCTATTGCCTGCACAACGACGTCTCCGAACGCGAATTTCAAATCGAACGCAGCGGAACCTGGGACAAGGGAAAAGGCTGCGACACCTTCGCCCCAATGGGGCCCTGGCTGGCTACACCGGATGAAATAAAGGACGTCCACAACCTGCGGCTTTGGCTTACGGTGAATGGTAAAAAAATGCAAGATGGTACTACTTCCAACCTGATCTTCAACATACCTTTTTTGATCGCCTATACCAGCCGGTTCATGACCTTGCTGCCTGGTGACGTGATCTCCACCGGAACCCCCGCAGGGGTAGGCCTGGGCATGAAACCCAATGTCTATCTCCAGCCCGGCGATTTGGTGGAGCTCGGCATCGACAACCTGGGCCAGGCCCGGCAAAACGTTAAAGCCTATGGCCAGAATTGATTCTCATCAGCATTTCTGGAAATACGACCCCGTTCGCGATGCATGGATCACCCCTGAAATGCATGTCATCCAAAAAGACTTCCTGCCCGCCGACCTCCTAACGGAGTTACAAGCGGCAGGCATCGATGGCTGCGTCGCCGTCCAGGCGGATCAGTCGGAAGAGGAGAACGAGTATCTCTTAAAACATGCTGCAGAGAACGACTTCATCAAAGGCGTCGTCGGCTGGGTCGATCTGATGAACCCTGAGGTCGAACAACGGCTCGTTTACTACAAGCGTCATCCCAAGCTCAAAGGCTTCCGTCACGTGCTGCAGGGAGAACATGACCGCGCACTGATGCTCAGGCCGAGCTTCAAACGCGGCATCGCGCTGCTGGAACCCCAAGGCTATACCTACGATATCCTGATCTATCCCGATCAGTTGGGATACACCCGCGAATTCGTAGCGGCCTTTCCCAACCAGCCATTCGTACTGGATCATATCGCCAAACCGCATATCAAGGACAGATATATTACAGACGAGTGGAAAGCGGCCATCCGTGCCGTCGCGGCATACCCTAACCTGTATTGCAAGATTTCCGGTATGGTCACGGAAGCCGACTGGTATCATTGGAAGCCTGAACACTTTCGGGTATATCTCGATACCATCGTGGAAGCCTTCGGTGTCAATCGAATTTTATACGGTTCGGATTGGCCCGTGTGCCTGGTCGCCGCAAGCTACCGGCAGGTATTACAGATCGTAGAGGACTATTTCGCACCTTTCAGTGAAACCGAAAAGGCCGCCTTCTTCGGCGGCAATGCCATAAATTTTTATAAGTTATGACACGAGGCGAAGCCGACTGCATAACACCGCTGAAAATAATAAACTCGTTATGAACCTCGAATTACAAGACAAAGTCATCATCGTCTCCGGCGGAGCCAAAGGTATCGGCGAAGGCATCGTAAAAGTCCTAGCCGCCGAAGGCGCCATCCCTTTTATCATCGGCCGGAACGAGCAGGATAACCTCATCACCCTCGAGGCCGTGAAAGCCGCCGGCGGCAAAGCCTTCCAAACCGTAGCCGAGCTCACCCAACCCGACGCCTGTGAGCAGGCCATCAAGATCGTACTGCAACGCTGCGGTCGCATCGACGGTCTCGTCAACAACGCCGGCGTTAATGATGGGGTAGGGTTGGAGTCCGGTAGCTACCAGGCCTTCCTCGCCTCCCTTCATAAAAACCTCATCCATTATTATCTCCTGGCGCACTATGCCCTCCCGGCTCTTATCAAATCCAAAGGCGCGATCGTCAATATCAGCTCCAAGACTGCAGAAACCGGTCAGGGTAATACTTCCGCCTATGCCGCTTCCAACGGCGGCCGCAACGCCCTTACCCGCGAATGGGCCGTGGAGCTGCTGAAATACGGTATCCGCGTCAATGCCATCGTCGTGGCCGAATGCTGGACACCGCTCTATGAGAAATGGGTCAACACCCTCCCGGATCCGCAAGCCAAGCTCGAAACCATCACAAAAAATATTCCTCTGGAAAATCGCATGACTACCTCGGAAGAGATCGCCAACACGACCGCCTTCCTGCTGTCCGAAAGATCCAGTCACACCACAGGTCAGCTCATCCACGTCGACGGTGGCTATGTCCATCTCGACCGGGCGCTGGCAAATGCCTAAGCCATGAAGACATTAGTTTGCATAAAACCCGGCGAATTCGAATACAAAGAAGCCGACGCGCCGCTCGCGACACCCGGCGAAAGCATCATCAAGATCCGCCGCATCGGCATCTGCGGCACCGATCTGCATGCCTTCGAAGGCACACAACCTTATTTTGAATATCCCCGTATCCTCGGTCACGAGCTGGCGGGCGATCTTGTAGACCTCGATCAGGCCCCGGGCTTCCAGCCGGGCGAGGCCGTTACCATCATCCCTTACTTCAACTGCGGACATTGTATCGCCTGCCGCAACGGAAAACCCAACTGCTGTACCAGTATCAAAGTCTGCGGCGTACACATCGATGGCGGCATGGTCGAATACCTATCGGTACCCAGCACGTCCCTCGTCCATGGCCGGGGCCTTACTCACGATCAGCTCGCCCTCATCGAACCCCTGGCAATCGGCGCGCACGCCGTGCGTCGTGCAGGTATCCAGCCCGGAGAATTCGTGCTGGTGGTAGGCGCAGGTCCCATAGGCCTGGGTACGATGGAGTCGGCGCGTATCGCAGGAGCCGAAGTCATAGCCATGGATATTAACGAAGCAAGGCTCAGTTTCTGCCGCGAGCGTCTCCGGATATTACACACTGTGAACGCCGCCGACAACCCCATGGAGCAGCTAAGGCACATCACCCGCGGCGACATGCCCACCGTGGTGATCGACGCTACCGGCAGCCGCAAGGCCATCACCGACGCCTTTCAATATATGGCACATGGCGCCCGTTATGTGCTGGTGGGTCTGCAAAAAGGCGAAATTTGCTTCAGCCACCCCGAGTTCCACAAACGCGAAGGCACGCTGATGAGCAGCCGCAATGCGACCCGCGAAGACTTCGACAACGTCATCCGCGCCATGGAAAAAGGCCTCATCGATCCTACGACCTATATCACGCATAGGGTTCGTTTCGATCAGGTAAAAGATCAATTCGCCTCCTGGCTCGACCCGGCCAACGGCGTCATTAAAGCAATGGTAGACTTTTAGCCGCCAAAGGCGGCTCGTCCGAAGGACAATCATTAACGCTTTGCCGAAGATGCGTTAATTTTCACCAAACGAATCTTCGGCACATATTATGAGCAACAACAAAGTATTATCATATGGTGAGATCCTGCTGCGCATCTGCCCGGACGCGGATGGCGGCTGGCTGAAAGACAACGTCCTGCCTTTTTATGTCGGCGGCGCCGAATGCAATGTCGCCACGGCCCTCGCCATCTGGGGCACCCCATCCGCCTATTGCACCGCGATGCCCGATAACCTGATGACGAGACAATTAGCTTCGTATCTAAACGATCTCGGCGTCGATACCACCCGCGTCCGTTACGAAGGCGAACGTCTCGGCGTGTACTATCTCCCTAAAGGCAAAGACCTCAAAAATGCCGGCGTCATCTACGACCGCGCCTACTCTTCCTTTGCCGCTCTTCAGCCCGGGAGCATCGATTGGGACAAAGCGCTGCAAGACATCGGCTGGCTCCACTTCAGCGCCATCTCCCCGGCTCTCAACCGCAACGCGGCAACCGTCTGCAAAGAGCTGCTGGAAGCGGCAAGCAAAAAGAACATCACCATTTCCGTCGATCTCAACTATCGGGCAAAGCTCTGGCAATACGGCGCCGCGCCCACGGATATCATGCCCGGCCTGGTTGAATATTGCGACTTTGTGATGGGCAATCTCTGGGCCGCGGAGAAAATGTTGGGCATGCCGGTAGATACAAGACTCACCGCCGGCAATAAGGCAGACTATCTGGAGCATTCGCGAATAACCAGCGAGCAAATTATCAAGACCTTTCCCAAGGTGAAACATGTCGCCAAGACCTTCCGTTTCGATCATGGCGAAAAAGGCATAAAATACTACACCTCACTTTACACGAACAAGACCCTCTACCATTCCGTCGAGTACACCAGCGACCAGATCCTCGACAAGGTCGGTAGCGGCGACTGCTTCATGGCCGGCCTCATCCATGGCTTCCGCAAAGGCGACAGTCCCCAGGATACCCTGGAGTTCGCCACCGCCGCCGCCTATCAAAAACTATTCATCCCCAGCGATGCCACCGACCAGCGCGCTGCGGACATCCTCAAATTTATGCACGCGTATGAACGATAAAAAAACCGATAAAAAAGTAATCTTACAAACGATCATCGGCCAGGGCATCCTTCCCTTATTCTATTGGGAGAGTCCTTCCGTATGTCTCGAGGTGATGCGAACCCTCTACCGCGCCGGCGTCCGGGCGATAGAATACACTAACCGCGGAACCGCTGCGCTCGATAATTTCACCATGCTCAAGAAAACGCTAGCGGTTGAAGCGCCCGATCTCTATCTCGGCATCGGCACCATCAAATCCGCCGCGGAGGCAAAAGCCTTCATCAAAGCGGGCGCAGACTTCATCATTGCACCCATTGTCAATCCCGAGGTGGCGGCCGTAGCAGCCGAAAGCGACATGCTCTGGATACCGGGTTGCATGACACCTACCGAGATCTATACCGCCCAGCAACTCAAAGCCGCGGCTATCAAGATCTTCCCCGCGAATATCGTCGGCCCCGAATTCATCAGCTCGATCCGCGAGCTTTTCCAGGACCAGGTCTTCATCCCTACCGGCGGTGTCGAGATCGACGAAGACAATGTCCGGGCCTGGTTCAAAGCCGGCGTCAAAGCCGTTGGCTTCGGCAGCCGATTGATCAGCAAAGACATCCTGAAAACCGAGAACTACGATCTTTTATACGAGAATACGCTGGAAGCCCTCAGGCTTGCCCGGCTCGCCCAAAAACAATGACCATGCAACTCTCCAAAACGAATCTCTCCGCCATCCATACACATGGCGTCATCAAACCCGCCGATCCCATCTTCTCCCTTCCGGAGAAAGTATTGCAATTCGGCACCGGCGTCCTGCTACGCGGCCTGCCCGACTATTTCATCGATAAAGCTAACCGCCAGGGGCTCTTTAACGGGCGTGTTGTCGTCGTCAAATCCACCGACTCCGGCGACGCGGGAGCCTTCGACCGACAGGATGGCCTCTATACACTATGCGTCCGGGGTATCGAAAACGGCCATAAAGTAGAAGAGAATATCATCTGCTCGGCCATCAGCCGGGTACTGTCGGCCCGCGACCAATGGCAGGACATTCTCGCCCTGGCCCACAAACCCGAGATGCAGATCGTCATCTCCAATACCACCGAAGTGGGCATTCAGCTCGTCGACGACGATATCCGTCGCGTGCCGCCCGCGTCCTTCCCGGGCAAATTGCTGGCCTTCCTCTACGAGCGCTTTAAAGCCTTCAACGGCAGCGCGGATTCAGGTATGGTCATCGTACCTACCGAATTGATCGTAGACAACGGCAAGAAACTCGCCGGCATCGTGGGAGAGCTCATAAAAATGAATGGCCTCGAAGCCGATTTCCTTATCTGGGTTGAAAAACATTGCCACTTTTGCTCCTCGCTGGTGGATCGCATCGTTCCCGGTAAACCGGATGCGGCCACTTTGCAACAATTAACTGAAGATCTTTGTTACACAGATGACCTGCTCGCCATCTCCGAGGTCTACCGCCTTTGGGCCATCGAAGGCGACGAAAAGGTCAAAAAAGTTCTTTCTTTTGCCGCCGCCGATGATGGCGTGATTATCGCCCCTGACATCGAGATCTACCGCGAGCTGAAACTACGTCTTCTTAATGGCACCCATACCTTAAGTTGCGGACTTGCCTATCTCGCGGGCTTCTCTACGGTCAAGAAAGCCATGGATGACGCCGCCTTCAGCTCCTTCATCTCGGACCTGATGCTCAAAGAGATCGCGCCTGCAATCCCTTATGAAGTACAACTGAGCAAGGCGCGAGATTTTGGTCTCCAGGTCCTCGACCGTTTCCGCAACCCGCATCTACAGCATCAATGGCTGAGCATCACCCTGCAGTATTCCTCCAAATTGAAAAGCCGCGTTATCCCCGTGTTGCTCCGGCACTATGAAAAATATAGCACGCCGCCGTCACACATCGCCCTGGGCTTCGCCGCCTATCTGCTGTTCATGAAGGGTGGTGCTTATACCATCAACGATGACAAGGCGGCGCATTTCGCGGAACTCTGGAAAAGCCCCGACACGGTGGTAAATGCCGCCCTCAAAGACCGGACGCTCTGGGGCGTCGATCTGACCAAACTCCCCGGCTTCGAAGCCGCGGTTCAACGTAATCTCGATTCTTTGATCAACAACGGCGTCACCGCTACGTTAGCGCAGGCCGTTCAAAAACCAGTGTTATGAGCACCGAACATAAAATATTAAAGGTTCATCCCGCCGACAACGTACTGGTAGCCCTCACTCCCCTCGAGCAGGGTGCCAAAGTCTCCTACGAAGGACAAGACTACACGATCCAGGAGATCGTAAAAGCAAAACATAAATTCGCCACCCAGGACCTCAACCCCGGCGACTCCATCTACATGTATGGGGTACTGGTCGGCAAAGCCCAGCAACCCATCAAAAAAGGCGGACTCATCAGCACCGGCAACGTCAAACATGCCGCAGGCGACTTCACCGTAGGCGAAAGAAAGACAGAATGGGTCAAACCCGATACCTCCGCCTTCAAAAACCGAACCTTCAACGGCTATCACCGTGCCGACGGCAGCGTAGGCACCGCCAACTACTGGGTCGTCATTCCGATGGTATTTTGTGAAAATCGCAACCTCGACGTCCTCCAGCAGGCACTCGTCACGGATCTTGGCTACGGCCGCAACCGCAGCTATCAAAAACAATCGCACCAGCTGGTAGAATTGTATAAAAGCGGCAAGACCGTCGAAGAGATCTTAAACACCGATCTGCAAACCGATTACGCGAATAACGCAAATACCCGCCTGTTCCCGAATGTCGACGGCATCAAATTCCTCAATCACGATGGCGGTTGTGGTGGCACCCGGCAGGACGCTCAGGCGCTCTGTGGTCTGCTCGCAGGATATATCACTCACCCCAACGTCGCGGGCGCTACCGTCCTCAGCCTCGGCTGTCAGAATGCGCAGGTGTCGATGCTGGAAGAAGAGATCAAAAAACGCAGCCCGCAATTTTCAAAGCCGCTATACATCCTTGAACAGCAAAAGATCGGTACCGAATCCGCTTTCCTTTCCGAAGCCATAAAACAAACTTTTACCGGTCTGATCCTCGCCAACCAGCAAACGCGCCAGCCGGCGCCGCTGAGCAAACTCTGTATCGGGCTGGAATGTGGGGGGTCGGATGGATTCTCCGGCATCTCGGCCAACCCTGCGATCGGCTATAGCTCCGATCTCCTCATCGCCATGGGCGGTTCTGTTATCCTCAGCGAATTCCCCGAACTCTGCGGCGTAGAGCAAAATTTAAGCGACCGGTGCATGACCAAAGAAACAGCCGAACGTTTCTCGCATCTTATGCGTACCTATAACGACCGCGCCAAAGCCGTAGGCTCGGGTTTCGACATGAATCCCTCCCCCGGCAATATCCGCGACGGTCTCATCACTGACGCCATCAAATCTGCCGGCGCTGCGAAAAAAGGCGGCACCTCACCCGTGACGGATGTGTTAGACTATCCGGAAAAAGTCTCCAAACCCGGTCTCAACCTGCTGTGTACCCCGGGTAACGACGTCGAATCGACGACCGCCGAAGTAGCCTCCGGCGCGAATATCGTGCTGTTCACCACCGGCCTCGGGACGCCCACCGGCAACCCCGTTACACCCGTGGTCAAGATCGCGAGTAACACCGCCCTCTTCGAACGCATGCGCGATATCATCGACATCAACACCGGGACCATCATCGAAGGCAAAGAAACCATCCAGCAGGCCGGCGCGCGCATCCTCGACTATGTGATCGGCGTCGCCAGCGGCGAGACCCAGGTAGCAGCCGTCCGCCACGTGCAGGACGACTTCATCCCCTGGAAACGCGGGGTGTCTTTGTAAATCATTTTTCCAAAACGGCCGGCAGAATATAATCCGTCATCATCTTGTCTTCCTGCGGATGCGCATAGGGCATGCCGTAGGCCGTGGCGGTCAATACGATGACCAGGGGCTGGTTGGTAAATACGTAGATCTTGTTGCCGCCGTTCCCGGCGCAATACCAGGTCTCACAGTCCTTGCCACCGGCGTAATAGGTCTTATTCCAGAAGAAATAGCCATAGTATTCGTCCGTCCGGCCGGGGATCTTATGGTATTTCGTAAAGGTCGACTTCACCCATTCCGCCGGGAGGATCTGCCGGCCCCGCCAGACACCGCCATTCTTATAGAGCTGGCCATACTTCGCAAAGTCGAGGGCTTTCAGCTCGATGCCGCCCGCGGTATTCGGGACGTGTTGCGGGGTATACTGCCATTGGTAGTCCCGGATACCCAGCGGGGAGAAAAACTTCTCGTCCGCATAGGTCTCCAGCCCGCCGCGAACGCTGCTGTTCAGGATATCGCCCATCAGCATGGCGCCGGCCGTAAAATAATGCCAGCGATCGCGCGGCCTGGTGGTGCTCAGGGGAAGATCCAGCGTCCATTTCACCCAATTGTCCTTGTCATACATATTCTCTTCGTTGCCGGGGGAATGGTCATCGTCATCGTCGCCGTCAAAAGCGGAGCACATGGAAAGCAGATCACGGAGTTTTATCGAATCTTTTTCCGGAACATAATTGGCATAGGACCTAAGGTTGTAAAAGTCCGATAAGGGTTGATCCACACCCTTCAGATACCCATCGCGGATGGCCAATCCCATCATCGTTGAAGCAAACGACTTGCCTACCGATCGCGGGTCGTGCCTGGTATCCCTGGTCTCACCGTTGAAGTATTCCTCGATGAGGATATTGCCATTTTTGATGACGACCACGCTACTGATGTGTTTGAATACGCCCGCCTCGATCAGCCCCTTCATTTCCCTGATCTTTGCGCTGTCGTATGGTTCATGCGAAATGCCGAACCCCTCATACGGTAGGATGCGGCTTAGATGTACTTTCGAGACGTCGACAGTAACCCTCCGCTTCACCTGCACCTGGAGATCGCCCGCAGCGATCAGCGCGCCGTGAAGCGTGTCCTTACCCATATGCAACCATGACCGGATCTCGAGCCGTAGCTCGTGCGCCCCCTCCGTGAGGGCCTCGTCCCCGCCATTGCGTGCGAATCGGACCCAGAACCACTGGCTCCAGTTCTGGCCATCATGCGGGTAGTCCAACAGTGGTAACCTCAACACCCTGGCCGTATCCCTGATGGCGGAAACGGGCGTCCAGCAATCGCTCCGATAGATCGGCCGGTGGTCGATGAACAGAGCGAACTGATAGCCGGCCTTTAGATTAGTGAACAGGCTGTCGGTTGGCAGGTCCGGTGCAAGCCGGTGGAGATCATTAAAAAGGGAATGATCCATATAGGCCGTGATAAAAAGATCGCTGTTATTGGTGAGCGTATATCGCGACAGCATATCCTTTGCTGTCAACTGTTTGAGGGGAATATCGCGGTCGGCGAAAACGATGTGGCCCACCGGTTGTGCGGCAAGCCGGACCATCCATAGCTGTACGAAGAGGAAAAGGCGGAGAAAACGCATGGTATAATAGATTGGTACCCAAAATTATATTCTCCGGCCATCGCAAAATAGAATATTCTTAACGTCGCATCCCCCGTGCTTGCCCAACACCCATGAGCCGCCGGTACTCCAATGGCGTCATACCGTAAGATTCCCTAAAACAGCGGATGAAATGGCTTTGATCCGCAAATCCGCATTCGAATGCGATCCCGGTCAGGAGCCGGTCCGGCTCACTTAGCAGCACCATCGCCCGCTGCAACTTGACGAGACGCAGATACTCGCCGAGATTTCGATGAAAATGTTTTGGGAACTCCCTCGACAGGTGTACCGGATGCACATTGATCTCGTTCGCGAGCCGGACGAGTGACCAATCTGCGGTTCCATCGCGCAATATCTCCCGCATCTTTCCTACCCAGGAGGGCGTGGCGCGTTCGCGGTTCTCGCAGATCTTTCCGAGGATGCCAAAGAGTTGTGATAAGGCGGCATCCACGCCTGGCTGGCCTTTAACGCCGGAAAGCTTAGCCTCCTTAAAGACAGCGCACATCAGTGTCTTTATCTGCGGGTCCGCGAGCCGGATGGAGCCTTCTGTTAAATTGGCGCCTATAGCCAAACGGTCATACCATTGGTCCGAAAGCTCTACATGAAAACCGCGGGTGAAACGTCCCGACGCGACGTTGTAATGCGCGTCCTGCCAGTTGTGAAAAAGAAGATCGCCGGCCACGCATTCATACACCTCTTTTCGGTTGCCCTCGAGCACCCCGCCCGTCAGCAGAAAGGTGAAATAATCGTCCTCATGGAAATGCCAGTCGACCCTGCCTTGGTCATATACCGTGTCCGTCAGGGTTATCCCGTCCAGCCGGATCAATTCCGTCGTATCGCCATAGAAAAAGCCGCGTTCCGAACGATTCATGAAAGGAAGATAACGAAAATCTTACCAAATGGTATGCACAAATGTGCGGTCGAATTGCTTTTTGCCCTTTTCCGGCGGCATCAATTTCAGCAGCACATGGTAGTTCCGCCGGTCGAAAATGCCAATTTCCATTTCTGTCTTGAGATAGTAGCTTTTCCCGGCTTCCAGGTCCAGCGAGATCGCAGAGGTATCTTGCGAAAACCGGCTTGTCAACACCAAAGGACCTTTTCGATAAACGGCAAAGATATAAGACGAGTTATTACTCATGGCGCAAATGGGATTGCCCTCCACAAAGATGTTGTAGGCGGCGCCGGGAAACGTCCCCGTTTTGGACCGGTAGATATATACGACCGCATAACGGCTGGTGTCGCTGAAATGCATGCCTCGTAGTATGGACTCGCTCCGGACCCGCATCAGCACCGGCGTATAGGCCGTTTGCGATACCTCATGCAGCCATAGGGTATCCCGCTTCATCAATTGTCCCCGGATGTCGTCCACAGACTCCGTATAAACACAGAAATCCGCGCCTGCCGGTTCCAGGTGGCAGAAGAGTTTATGGTGTTTAAAAAATTTTTCCTGTTCCTTGGATAAGGGATTGCCATTGGCGAAATATTGCAACGTAAAATCGCAGTCGTCCAGCCAGTCGAGATGCGAGAAGAGGGTGTCCGTATTCCCCTCGAGCACCTCCTTTTGCATTTGGTTATCCCGCTCCACCAGATAATGGAGACGGCTCGTGGGAAAATAGACATGAAATAGTCCGCTATGGAAATTGCTGCAGTCTGCTGTTTGTCCAAACGCAAAGGGGTTACGGACGAGGAAAGCAAGAATAAGAAGAAGAACAATCCGCATTTTCATGCGCCAATATAATCACCAGTTGCCGTATGTCATAGCGATCAAGCGGTTTTTCGATAATTGAGCACCGCCCAAATATTAAGTATCGCGCCAATCCCCACCATCCAGGCGAGCTCATATTTGATATCGCCGATCCCACTGCCTTTGAGCACCACCATCCGCATGATCCGGATAAAATGGCTCGGCGGGAACGAGGCCACAATGGCCTGCGCCCATCCCGGCATGCTGTCGACCGCCGTGAACACCCCGCTCATCATATTGAAGATATTGATGAAAAAGAAGGAGAGCGACATAGCCTGCTGCTGCGTCCCCGAATAGGTCGCCAGCAAAAGCCCGAGCCCCAGCATCGAGAGAAGATAGATCACCAGCGACCCGTACAGGGTCAGCAGGCTCCCCACCGGACGAACGCCATACAGTGCCCAGCCAACCAGCAGTCCCATGGTGAACAGCACGATTCCCAGAACGAGGAAAGGAATCATCTTACCAATAATAAAGATGTGTTTGCGGATCGGCGTGACATTGATCTGCTCGATGGTCCCGCTTTCTTTTTCCTGCACGATGTTGAAAGCGCTTTGCATAGCCACCATAGCCGTCACCAGCGTCACCAGGATGGCCGGCACCATGTATAGCGGAAATTTTAAGTAGGGGTTGTACCAGTTCGAAGAGGCCACACTCACCGTCGGTGCATCGGACTGCGCTACATTCCATTGCAGCCGGATCTCGTCATCGAAATCACTCACGATACTTCGCAGATAGGCCCCGCCCAGATTCGCCTTGGTTCCCTCGATGGCATTGATCGACACGAACACCTGCTTTTGATTTTCCCTTACGAGGTCCCGCTCGAGATGGATGGGGATCTGTAACGCGAGATCGGCCTTGTCCTGCTCTACCATTTTCAGCGCTTGCGGATACCCATCCGTATAGCCGATCAGTCTAAAATAGCCCGACGACACGATCTTCTCGATTAGCCGCCGCGACGTGGTGGAATGGTCATTATCCGTTACGGCAATGCCGATATCCTTCACGGAATAGTCTGCCGCCGTCGGCAACAGGATCAGCTGGATCAACGGCGCCAGCAACAAGGTCCGCATCAGCTGCCGGTTACGCAACAGCTGCCGGAACTCTTTCTCCAGTAAAAAGCGTAAGGTCTTCATCGCGAGTCAATGTTTTTTTAAAGGTGCAATGCAGTCGGCTTCGCCTCGTGTCATTGTAGCCGTATTTTAAAGTTCCTCAGACTGATCGCAAACAAGAACAACGTCATCCCCGCGAGGATCGACGTCTCCTTCCACACTGCACCGAAGCCCAGCCCCTTCAGCATCACCCGTTTCACGATGATGAAATACCACCGCGACGGAACAAGGTTCGACAGGACCCGAAGGAACAGCGGCATGTTCTCGATGGGAAAAAGAAAACCCGTGAGCAGCATCGTCGGCAGCATCATTCCCATCAGCGAACCCATCATCGCCGCCTGCTGCGTCTTGGCATTGATCGACAACAACAGCCCAATAGAAAGCGAGGTCATGATGAACAGAATGCTGCAAAACAGGAGCAACAGCATGCTTCCCTTCACCGGCAGATCCAAAAAGATATCGCTCAGCACGAGGATGATGAAGAGATTGACGATCGAGATCAGCAGGTTGGGTGCTAACTTCGCAATAACAATGTAGATCGGCTTGAACGGTGAGACCAGCAGGATCTCCATGGTGCCCAATTCTTTTTCCCGCACGATCGCGACGGACGTCATCATGGTACATACGAGCATCAGCACCAGCGCCATTACCCCCGGCACAAAATTGGGTGCACCGCGTAGCTCGGGGTTGTAGAGCATCTGCATCTGCGGCAAGATCTGCATCGGCTGTTGCGCGTCTTGCGCAAGCTCGCCGTTGAAATCGGTAACGATCGACTCCAGGTAGTTGGTGATGGTAGTAGCCTGGTTCGGGTCCGACGCATCGGCGACCACCTGCAGCGTCGCCTTGCCCGTGTGGATCAGGTCGTCACCGAAGTTCTGCGGGAAGATCACGGCCATCTTGATATCGCCGCGTTTAAAGGCGGCGTTCAACTGCTCTCCGCTGGCCAGGGTGCGTTGGATGTCGAAATAATGGCTCGCCTCGATCTTGCCGATCAATTTCGCCGTCACCGCATCTTTGGAATAATCCACCAGCGCGATGCGCGAGTCCTTGATCTCGTTGGACAGGGCAAAACCGAACAGCACGATCTGCGCTATCGGCAGCCCGAACAGCATCAGCAAGGTCTTCCGGTCCCGAAAGACATGCAGAAACTCCTTGCGGATAAAAATAAGTAGTTGTCGCATGTTACTCCCCCCTTTTGGCTTTTCGTGCTAGTTCATAGAATACATCCTCCATACTCTGATTTCCGTATTGGTGTTTTAGCCCCGCCGGACTATCCAGCGCCGCAATGACTCCGTCCACCATGATGGAGACCCGGTTGCAATATTCGGCTTCATCCATATAGTGTGTCGTGACAAAGATGGTGACCCCCTTATCTGCCGCCGCATAGATCAGATCCCAGAACTGCCGCCGCGTCACGGGATCTACTCCGCCGGTGGGCTCGTCGAGGAACACGATCTCCGGATCATGAACGATGGAAACGGAGAAGGCCAGCTTCTGTTTCCAGCCCAGCGGAAGCTCCCGAACCAGGGTCTTTGCCTCATTCACCAGTTGCAGCTCTTCCAGCAGTTCCTTCGTTTTTTGCTTGATGGCGGGAATGCTCATCCCGTAGATGCCGGCATAGAACCGAATGTTTTCGCTCACCGTGAGATCGTCGTAAAGCGAAAACTTCTGGCTCATATAACCGATATTCCGCTTGATCTTTTCGGTCTCGTGATAGATGTCGAAACCCGCGATCCGGGCTTTACCCGACGAGGGCGTCAGCAAGCCGCAGAGCATCCGCATCGCCGTCGTTTTTCCCGCGCCGTTTGCCCCGAGAAACCCGAAGATCTCCCCTCTGTGGACTTCGAAGCTCAGCTCGCTCGCCGCAACGAACGATCCGAAGCGTTTTGTCAGCTTGTCTGTCGTGATTACCGTTTCCATCGTCAGCTTTTTAATAGTTGAATAAAGCAGTCCTCGACACCGGGGGGTATTTTTTCCATGCCCACATCCGCCAGCCCCCGTTCCCGCAGATAATTCGTTAGCCCGGCCGGGCCGGCTCCGGCTTCATGGGCTCCCGCGGCGCCGCCCTTGAACGTCACATGCAATGCATCTCCGAATGCGAAGCAACTGTCCGTTCCCGGATAATTCCTCACCTCCCTCAAAAGTTTATGCGTATTCGCCGAATGAACCGCATACAAGTCCACGGGGAATTGCCCGACGATCCCCGCCGGCGTGTCCACCGAGAGGATCTGCCCCTTCTGTATCAGCGCAATCCGGTCACACCGGTTCGCCTCGTCCATATAAGGGGTGGATACCATGATGGTGATGCCCTCGGCCTTGAGCCTTGCCAACATCTCCCAGAATTCTTTACGGGATACCACGTCTACGCCGGTGGTGGGCTCATCGAGAAAAAGGACCGCGGGCTTGTGGATCAGCGCGCAACACAATGCCAGTTTTTGTTTCATGCCTCCCGATAGTTTCCCTGCCCTGCGGTCCTTGAATGGTTCTATCTGTATATAGATGTCTTTGATGAGATCGTAGTTCTCCCGGATGCTGGTGCCGAACACCGTGGCGAAGAAATTCAGATTTTCTTCGATGGTAAGGTCCTGGTACAAGCTGAACCTGCCGGGCATATAGCCCACGTTATTGCGGATCTTCACATAATCTTTGACGACATCACAACCGTTCACCGTAGCCGTGCCTTTATCTGCGAGGAGCAGCGTCGTCAGGATGCGGAAGATGGTCGTCTTGCCCGCCCCATCGGGGCCGATAAGCCCAAAGAGCTCGCCCCGTTTCACTTCGAGCGAAACGTCTTTTATGGCAAGGACCTGTCCCTTGTTATATGTTTTCGTGAGCTTGTCGATGGTGATCATAACCTAAAATTTGACCTCTCCGTACATTCCGAGTTTCAAATAACCGTCGTTTTTGACATGTATCTTCACCGCGTATACTAAATTGGCGCGTTCATCCCTGGTCTGGATCGTCTTGGGCGTGAATTCGCTTTTGTCCGAGATCCAATACACACGTCCTGAATACTCCCGGTATTGGTCGGCGCCTTCGTCGGAATAGACCTTCACCGACTGTCCAAGTTTCACCTGTGTCAGTTGCGAACCGGTGACATAAGCCCGTAAGGTGAGCGTATCGAGGTTGGCGATCTTATAGAGTGCTTTTCCCGTCGTCGTCATCTCGCCTTCGAGCGCATATTTTGTCAGTACCGTCCCTTTGATGGGATTGATGATCTTTCCTTTGTCGATATTGTTCTGGATCTGCGCAGCCGATTTTTCCAGCGGTACCTGTTCGCTATAGACGGTACGGTTTTGGGTGGCGATATTGCTTTTGTCCAGTGCGATCTGTTGCTTGCTCACCGCGATCTGTTTCTGCAATTGGTCGATCGCGGAATTGATGTCATCGAGTTGCTTTTGCGTGGCGGCGTCGGCTTTAAGAAGATTCTGGGTGCGAGTCCTTTCCCGCATTTGCTGCGCGAGCTGCGATTCCTGTACGGCCAGCTGTCGTTCGATCAGTTCGGTCTGCGGATTCGGATTGGTCGTCTTCTCCCTCAGTGCGGAGATCGTCGCCTCCACCTGCTGTTTCTGAATGGCCATGTTGGACATGTCGATATCGCCCACATTGGCTCCCTTGGTAAGGGTGTCGCCTTCCTGGATAGGGAAGGAGAGGAGCTTCCCGCTTTGCTCGGCCGATACGATCACCTCATCCGATTCGAAGACCCCCGAAGCATCCGTAGCGATCTTGTTGTGTGAACAGGACGCCGCCAATACAATAAGCCCGACGCCCAGGAGATTTGTATATTTCATATAGATTAATTTCCTGCGGTTGTTTTATAATTGTATTGAGCCGAAAGCAATTGTATCTGGTGAACCACCCTGTCCTGCCGCGCCTGATTCGCCGCATTCACATCCAGCAGATAATCATTGGCCGAGAGCGCCCCGTTTTCCAGCTGCGCCGCCGAGCTCCGGCTTACCGACTCCCGTAGCTCTACGATCTCGTCGTCGCTTTTGATCAGCTTGCGATATTTGCGGATGTCCGCATTCTCCTGCCGCATCGTCTGCGTTGTGTTGAAAAGAAAGGTATTGCGTTGCGCCAGCACCATTTCCTGGTTGTTCTTGCTGATCAGCCGGTCTTTTTTATAAGTATAGGCGCCCCCGATCGTCCACGTCAGCCGTAGCCCGGTGAGATAATAGGCGCTCCATGCGGTCGACAAAAAATTCACGGGATTGGGTTTCCCATACCCACCCTGGAAGAAAGCGCTTAGTTGTGGATAGAGGTTTAGCCGGGTCAGCCGCAGTTGATCGGTATAGCTCTTGATCTGCAAGTCATAGGTCCGCAGTTCCGGCCGGCTGATCGAGTCTTCGGCTACAGCGACGGGCGCCGCTGGTCTGGCGAGCAAAGTAGTGCTGTCTATCTGCTGGTTGATGAAAAGCCCCAGCATATCCGTATACGCTTCCCGGGAAGCGGCGAGCTCGACGCTGTGCTGCGCGGTCTTCAGCAATTCCGCCTGGAGTTTCTGGAGACTGCTTTTAAAATCCGTGCCGTTTTGGATCGCCGCCTGCACCTTGTTGATACCCGTTTCGATATCTCGTTCTGCCAGCTCGTTCTGCTCGAGTTGTCCGTCGATCAGTAAGGCTCCGAAGAAGAGCTGGTTGACCCTGTCCTTTAAGGCATAGAGATCCGTGTTCAGGTTCTCCTCCTGCAATTGGGCGTCGGTGCGGCTGATCTCCCGCTGTTGTTTGTTGATCCCGAAACCCGTGAGTGTCTGCGACACTTCGCCGTGGAGGTTATACTGGTCCTTGGGCACCGTTATATTGAAGGGGATGCCCGAACCCGGCGGCAGCGCCAGGCTGGTTACCGCACTCTGATACGTCGCCTGCCCGTTGACATTGAACTGCGGATATACGCCCTTCGCGATATTGGCGATCGTATAGTCGCGGGTCTTTTCGATCAAAGCACGCTGTTTCGTCAACGGGTAATTGCTTTCCGCGAGCTGGTAACATTGCTCCAGGGTGAGTTGCCTCTTCTCCTGCGCCCTTGCCGCACCGCATAGCAGCAAGACGAATGTCAGAGTCCCCAATCTTTTGATCATACGATTTATAATTTTGTTTTAATCATTTGATTAACACGGTGGCAAAAAAAATCGCGTTTGCCATCCGCTATTTTTTCGAATCCGGTTCCGCCGGCATTTTCGTCGTCATCATCATCATGATCCACATCGGTACCAGTTTCTTCCGATCTTCCATCAGTTCCAGGAATTGCTCATCGCTCACCCCCGTGACGCGTTGCACCAGCGGCCGCGCCACGAACGGGAATACCGTCAATCCCACCAGGTTGATGACAAAATGTGCGGGGTCCAGCTCGATCCGCCCATCTTTTTTCGCGGCTTGCAATTCTTTGAAGAAGGCGCTTCTCGCCGGTCCCACCTCCTGCCGTATTTGCTCAGCGATCTTCGAAGGGTTGCCCTTGATCTCGTTGAGGATAAAAAGCGGTAGATCCGGGAACTCGGTGAGAAAGTCGACATAGGCCGCTACTATCCTCTTCAGCCGGTCTTCTATGGTTAGCGAAGGGTCCTGGAAATTCACCGTCATCCCCGAAAGAAATTTCCTGAAGTTCTCCATCATCACCAGGTCGAACAGCTTCTGCTTGCTGCGGAAATAATAGTTGAGCAGGGCCAGATTGATACCCGCCTCGCTGGCGATATCCCGCGTGCGGACAGCCGCAAAACCGTGCTGCGTAAAAAGCTTCCGCGCGGCTTGTTTAATGCGTTCTTCCGTCGACTCCGCTGATCCGTTCGCACCTTTAGTCTGCTTGGCCGGTCTCCCCGCCGCCCGTCCCCGGCTGCCTTCTGCCTTAACCCTCTTTCCGGCGCCGGCCCCCGCCGGTCTCCCCGTACTCTTCGCCTGGACCGCTTCTCCGCGAACCACCTTTTTTTTCCCTGCCATACCCCAAAAATAGAAAGCGTTTTCGGATTAAACAAATTTTTTAATCAAATGATTAATTTAAGCTAAAAATCGTCTTTATAGGAAACTTTCCCGTTGCCCAATTTGACATAATCCACCGAGCCGGTTCCCTGGAACTGGAAATCGATACCGATGATCTTCGAGCGGATGATATGCCGCGGAACGGTATAGGCCAGCTTGTCGTTGATCAGGATTCGCGCCCGGCCGCTGTCGGATTCGATCCGCAGCTTGACATACTTCGAAAAGTCGACGCCAAAGTTGCTCAGGTCTTCCCTTTTTCCGCTGGTATAGTAGTAAGTGAAAAAAAGATCCGAATTGGAGATACACCCCTTGGCACTAAGCGGTACCCAGATCGCCGTCCCCTCGCATAGCAGATAGACCCGTGTTTCCTGGCAGGCATTCGACCCTTCGGAATAATCGTCCTTCAGCGAGGTCTCGAACGTAAAATTGTCCGAATAGATCTCCCCGAAATCCTTGACGTTGAAAAAGAACACGGTGGGCGGCTTAGGCTGCATCGGGATATTCTTTTGCCTGATCTGGTCGACAGTCAGCTGCATCTTTCCGTCCACCATGGCATCCGCCTTGGTGAAATACACCGGCACCGGGTCCTGCGCAACCACCGGCAGCCACCCGTCGGATTCGATCAGTAGACTGTGGGTCTTCACCACCTTGCCATGTACCTGTAGGGTGGCGTGATAGAAATCCGGATAGTAATAGATCGACGTATATTGATGCGCGTTTTTGGGCACCTTCACCCGCCGGGTAGTGTCCCATGACTGTTGTATCACCACGGAATCGTCCGGCGAGCGCGAAGCGTCGTAGTTGAAGATGACGCTGTTGGGTAGTCCCACCGATACCGTTTTCTTGCTGTTGAAGACATAGTCCTGCGCCTGTGGCGAAGGTTGTTGACCGTGGAGAAAAAGCAGGATCAGGAATACCAACGCCAGCGGCACCGCCGCCAACACCACCCGTCGCATCCACCGTTCCCGCCGCCTCACCGTCACCTCCTTGTCTTCCGGCGGCCCGGCTGCAGTTGACCCCTGCCCACCGCCACCCAGCCCTCCGGCCGCAGTCACTCCCTGAGTTCCACCCAGCCCTCCGGCCGCATCTGCTCCCTGGGCGCCTCCGGGCCCCTCCGCACCGCCAGGACTCCCCATGGCGGCCGCAGACTCCGATCGTTTCACACTAAAATCCCGCCAGTTCTCATACCCCAGGAACAAAACCAGGGTATTCAGCGTATGCGTATTCGGCAGACTCTCATATTTCACCTTTCCCCAGATGCGTTTCAACGTCACATGCGAGATCGTTACTCCCGTTTGCTCCCGGATCAGATCGCTAAGCTGCAAAAAGTCCTGGTTGCTCCATTGGGTGCTGTCTCCCCAGCCCGTTTTTTCTTCGTAAAGTTTTATTACCTGGCGGATCAGGTTTTCATCTGTGAGCATAGTAAAAATTTATGTGCTACGGGCAGATTTTCACCGGTAACGCAAAGGTGTAAATTTAGCGTAGATCGCCCTCTCGCCCGGATTTGTACCAAATTGTACCAACTTGTTTCAGCCTTGATTCGCTTTTTCCTCGATTGTATGCCAATTTTATATAAAATACCTCAACCGTCCAAAACACCGAACGATGCGTACGCTCTATCTGATCCTCACTCTGCTCATAGGTGTTGCGTCCCTGCCCGCCAACGCCCAGGACCTCGACAATGGCCTGCCGGCAAAACGTTATCTCTCCACCCTCCGGTTTCAGGTGCTCAACGGTGGCATTATCCTGGGCAGGGTCAAACTCAACAATTTTCCCGATTCACTCAATTTCATCTTCGATACCGGGTGCGGCGGCGCTTCACTTGACAGCACCACCTGTCAACACTTCAAGCTCACCCCGGCACTTAGCCCTAACATGATCCGCGGCATCGCCGGCACCTGCCACCAGCGTATCCTTCAGGACATGAGCCTTGCCATCGGCGGCGTCACGCTCGATAGCCTCCTGATGCAGGTCAATGATTATGATATCCTTAGCTCGGTCTATGGGGTCAAGATCGACGGCATCATCGGCTATAGCTTTTTCTCCCGCTACCTCGTATGGGTAAATTACGACAGTTCCATGATGGAGATCTACACTAAAGGGCCGGTGAAATATCCCAAAGGAGGCTTTTTACTCCACCCCCGCGTCTTCGGCCTGCCGATGCTGCAGGGAAAACTCGCCGATGCCCGGAATATCAACAGCAGGTTCTATTTCGATACCGGCGCCGGTCTCTGCCTTCTGTTTTCCTCCGAATTCACCTCGGACAGCGCCGTTTTCAGTCCCCGCCGCAAAAAACCGGTGCCTACGCAGGGGGCCGGCCTGGGCGGCAAAGCGGATATGCAGCTCACCATCCTTAAAAAATTCTCGCTGGGCCCCTTCCATTTCCGGGAGATACCCACCTACGTCTTCGACGACTCCTATGATGTCACCAGCTATCCACAGCTGGGCGGCCTCATCGGCAATGACCTCCTTCGCCGTTTCAACCTGATCGTCAATTATGCTCGCTCCGAGATCTATATCACTCCGAATGACAACTATAGGCAGCCCTTCGACTATAGCTATTCCGGCGTCAATATCGGCCTCATCGACGGCCAGATATTGGTCACCGACGTCATGCCTGGCTCCCCCGGCTACCTGGCTGGTCTGAGAGAAGGGGATATTATCCTGGCAATCGACGGAAAGGCCAACCAGGATGTCCAAACCTATCAGAACATGCTAAAAGCCATGGGCCCGAAAGTGAAAGTCCGCGTCCGCCGCAGCAATGGCGAAGACGCACTGGTGGCGGTAAAGATCAGTAGTATCTTGTGATCATTAGCCATTCCACTCATATTTCCGTTCAACCAACGGTTTATCGAATGCCATCGACTCTTTCTCCTCCGTCAACCGGAACCCATACCGGCTATAAAGCGAAATCGCAGCATGCTGCTCATTGGTCGTCCAGAGATAGGCCTTGCGATACCCCCGCTCCCGCACGAATTCCATGAACGCATCCATCAACCGCTTCCCCAAACCCATTCCCCGATATTCCGGCAACAGGATAAAATAACGCAGCTGCAGGGAATCTCCACGGTTTACTCCTACCAGGAATCCTACCTTCTCCCGCCCATGCTCACAGACCCATACCCGGTCCTTCGCAGGATCATATCGCGCACCGAATTCCCCCAATCCTTCCAGCACATAGCTCTCGAAACTCAAGCCATACTGATTTTCGTTGTCATAGATCCGCCCATGCAGATAAGCGATATACCCCAGGTCACCTGGCTCGAGCTTCGTTCGGATCGTAACGGCGGCACGCCCTACCGGCTCCTCCATCACCCCACCCATCATTCGCCTTATCTCGCCCATATGCCCCACCAACGTCTCCCGCTGCTCTTCATTAAGATGCTTCACCAGCGAGCAGATCTGCTCATCACTGGCAACATTCAAATGGGCAAATTCCCGCTGTCCTTTTTCCGTCAACGACAGCATCGCCGCCCTGCCATCTTCCCGGCTCTGCTTGCGCGATACCAGCCGCTCCTTCTCCAACCGCTTCAACATCCGGCTCAGATAGCTTTTGTCGATATGCATGAGGCCCATGACCTGCGAGGCCTGGAGCGTCCCCGCCTTATGCAATTCATAGAGCAGCCGCGCTTCTGAAAGATTGTAATTGCTATCGAGCAGATGCCGGTTCAATAACCCAATGACATCCGTATACCAGCGGTTAAAAGCCCGCATGTCCTGGATCGATTTCTTCTTCATGAACCAAAGATAGGATAATTTAGTTGACCAAGTCAACTAAATTATAAATTCCCCTTTTTCATCTCGTCAAGTGCATGATGGGCGGCCCGGGCCGTAAAGGCCATATAAAGGATGGAAGGACTTTGATTACCGGTACTCGTCATGCACGCCCCATCGGTAACAAACACATTCTTACAGTTATGAAATTGATTATGACCATTCAATAAAGAAGTTTTAGGGTCCTTTCCCATCCGGCATCCACCCATCTCATGGATATCCCGCCCCGGTGCCCAATGATTATCATATGTTTGAATATTCTTCACGCCGGCCTTATCCAACATCTCTGCGCTCTGGGTCAGAAAATCCTTCAACAGCTTTTCATCATTATCGTCATAATCGACTCTGGTTACCAAAAGCGGAATGCCCCACTGATCCTTCTCCGTCTTACTCAAGCTCACCGTATTCGTCTCCTTGGGGATAGTCTCGCCCTGCATATACATATACATTGTCCAACCACCTGGCTCGCTCACAGCCTCTTTATACGCTGCGCCGATCTGCTCCGGCAACTCATGCCCGTCGGCCGCGCCGCGGACAGCGCTCAAAAACGCCATATAGCCGCCCACAAAATCCGTATCCTGTTTTTTGAGATTGCGGAAATTAGCTACCATTTGATCCAAAGGCCGCCGTCCGTAATAATATTTATCGAGAAAACCATCCACCGTCCCGCCCAGCGAGCCGCGATAATTTTGAAAGGCGACATATTTTCCTAATAGGCCGTTGTCATTGCCCAGACCATTCGGGAAACGCGAAGATGTCGAATTCAACAAGACGAGGTTGCTATTCAATGCAGATGCATTTACAAAGATCACCCGGGCATAAAATTCAGTAGTCTGGAGTGTATTCGCATCGATCACCCGCACCCCGGTGGCCTTGCCTTTGATTGGATCATAAATAATGGAATGGACCACGGAGAACGGTCGCACCGTTAGATTGCCTGTCTTTGCAGCCCAGGGTAGGGTAGAGGACACCGAACTGAAGTACCCGCCAAAAGGGCAACCCCGCATACACTCATCCCGTGCCTGACATTGCGCGCGGCCTTGCTGCAGATGAATATCCGCCGCCTTCGTGAGGTGTGCCCAACGGCCCGCGATCATATGGCGGTCCGGATAATGTTCCCGGATCTTTTTCTGTACATTCAGCTCCACGCAGTTCAGATCGAACGGGGGAAGATATTCACCGTCCGGCATCGCCTCCAGCCCGTCCTTATTCCCGCAGATGCCCGAAAACCGCTCGACATACGAATACCAGGGAGCCATATCCTCATAGCTTATCGGCCATTCGATGCCATAGCCAAAACGCGCCGGGTTGATGAACTCGTAAGGACTCCAGCGCGGACACGCCCTTCCCCAGATCAGCGATTTGCCGCCCACCTGGTAACCACGGATCCAGTCGAAAGGTTTCTCCTGAACATAAGGATGATCTTTATCACGGATAAAGAAGTGCGCCGTATCCTCGCCAAAACCGGCCGCAGTAGTGATCAACGGGTTCTCTTCTACAAACTTCCGCGGCATCTCCTTGCGATGCGGAAATTCCCACGGCGCCATCTGTGCCGTAGGATAATCCTTGTTGTGCACTACATTGCGCCCCCGCTCCAACACCAGCGTCTTTAATCCCAGTTCGCACAGCTCTTTGGCTGCCCAGCCGCCGCTGATACCCGACCCGATTACGATCGCATCGAAATGATGGTCTTTGATCTCATCTGGCATAACTAACCGAAATTTCTTTGAAATAAACAATGTCTTTGTCGCTGTGATTTTGTATCCCGAACCAGCCTTCCACCGGCCTCGGCCCGCGTTGCGGCTCGAAATCGAATTTCCGCGGCGGCACCGGATCGCCTTCGGTATAGTCCGTGACTTTCACACCATTCACCAGCACGATCGTCCTGGTCCCGTCCAGCGTGATGTCCATCGTATTCCATTCCGGCCCCGGCTTTCCGGGCTTGGCCAAAGGCTTCGTCAGCGAATACAATGTTCCGGTGATGTGATAGTCGTCCTCGTTCGAGGTCTCGGGATGATTGTCGATCTGCACTTCATACCCATAGTGCACCGGCATCCATTCCTCCCGCGGTTCGATGGGGATGCGGATGAATACCCCGGAATTATCGTTCTCATCCTTCATCTTATAGACAACATGAAAGGTACAGTTGCTAAACTTCCCCCCAGTCCAATAGAGCAGCCCCATGCCGCCCTGCCCATGCATCAGCCCGTCTTCGACGACCATGTTTCCGGGACCCACATGTTGCCAGCCGGTGAGATCTTTGCCATTGAATAGTTGTTGTCTAACCTGGGACGGACGTCCCCAGCCGGGCAGCGCCAGCAGAAAAGGAAGCAGATACTTCATACGGCAAGTTTATCTCCTTGAAGATAACGAAAATTCATTTCCGCCGTCCATCTGCCTTTGTATCGAAGCGCGCGTTATGACTAGTCTTACCCATTTCCTCGAAATGCCCTGGAGCATCGATCAGCCGCTAAACATCGACCGGGTTTCCATGGAAGAGCTGAAGCTGATCTTCAACCAGGCCGAGAAGCGCCTGGATGACGCATCGCTATTCGTTAGCGGGTTCGGAGCCGGAGCACCTGGTGAATTCTACATATGACGAATCTCCTCGGCACCCAATATACATCCGGCTCCTCCTGAGCTTTTTTCTTCTCCCCCCGCTTCAGCCTATATTTTTCCACCACGTCCACATACCGAAATTTACAATTTTACCACAAGTTCCATCCAAATTCTTTCCACCCGAACAATCCGCCTACAGTCCGGCCATTCCGGTCTCCGCGTAAGCTGCCGCAAACTCGGGTAAAAAATCGCTGAGCTTGACCTTTCCCGTGGGCGGCAGCCCCAACGAAATGTATTGCCGGTATAACGCGCCCGTATGTACGCTCGCGTTCATCTCCACCAGGCTTTCGGCAAAGGCGGGTGGCACACCGAATTTTTGTAACCCTTCCAGCCGTTGTGCATAAGAACAGACCTCCCATTTCAACCCCGGCTTCCCTATAGCGTCGCCAAGCGCCCGGGCGACGGAACTGGCTGTGCCTTCATCACTCGCGATATACCGAATAGGTTGCACGGTACCACTGGCCTCCATCTCCTCCGTGGCAGCAGCGGCTATGTCGACCGGCGACACCAGCACGAGCTTGTCTTCGCCGCCAAAATTGTCGGTGATCAACCCAAGCCCTTTGATCTGGCCGATATAATTGTACAGATTGTAATAGAAATAACCCGGCCGCAAATGAGTGATACGAACCCCCTGGAGCTCATCTAAAAGGCCTTCCACATCGTGCACCCCCAGCACAACCCCGGTTCCCTTATCAAGTTCCGCCCCCATGCTGCTCAGAAAAACTATCCGGCCCACACCGGTCGCCCGGATGGCGTCGACATACTTACCTCCAATCTCGCTATAATAATTCCGGACACTGGTCACCCCAGTATAAGTAGGAGGGATCATCAAATAAACGGCGTCGGCGTCTTCAAATACCCGCGCCAGAAAACCCGTGTCTTGTAAAGAACCTATTGCCGCGACGGCTCCCAGTGCTTCGATGGCCGACTTCCTCCCGGAGTTACTGCTGATCACCGTGACATCATGCCCTTTTTGGATCAAGGCGAGGGCTAACGGCTTGCTGATATGTCCTAATGAACCCGTGACGACTATTTTCATTTTGCTGTTTTTATACAGCAAAGCTCGGCAGGCCGCAGCAGCCCAAACTAACCAAATCTCCTTTTGTTGTAGCCAAAAACACGGCCCGCGGCCCGCGGCAAGCGGCTAACCCAAAGCCATCCCGTGATAACGGTTTACCCGAGTTGAGCCCCGGCCCTTACCTCTATACTCCCAAATACTGACTTTCCGCCAAGGATCAGCACCTTATCCGGATTGCGCATCGCCGGCTGCGGCCGTCTGTCTCTAAAATCGGAAAACACCACATTCACATCAGCCTGTACTTCCCAATCCTCCGGAACCAAAATGGTCGTCGTCCCCATGATCTGGGTTATATCCAGCCGGATCACCCCATGAAAGCTGGCTTCCATCAGATCGATCTCCATATTGCCCATGAAGGTTACGGCATGCCCCCCCTTGAAATTCTTCGAAAGCAGCTTCTTGCGGTACGCCCCGAAACTGGCGGTGATATCGACCCTGTCATCCGAATAAACGGTCTCTTCAGCATGGTCGATGTGCCAGTCTCTTGTGGTTTGCCGCCATTCGCGGCGAGCCTGACGCTTCCACTCCCGTTTAGCCCGGTGCCAGTCGTGACGGCTCTCATGCCATCTCTGTTTGTTGGCCTGCCACCTTACCTTGCGTTCCTGCCATTTAGTTTCCCATTCCTCCGCCCAGGGGCGTCTGCGCCGGAAAAGCAACATGAGCCCGATAAGTATGATCACGATGGGCCAGATAAATGGCCCGACATGAAAAGGGGTATAATAGTCTTCCGCCAAACCTACCGCTCCTATGGCCGTGATGATCAGCCAGGTAAAGCCACGGAATCCCCGGGCAAAGCCGATGAATATCCCCACCGCCGCCACCAAAAGGTGCCAGTTGAACAACACATCAGGGACAAAAAGCAGCCCCTCTTCATGAAGAAGCAACGCGGCGCCCGCCAGCAGCAGGAACAGGCCCGCCCAGATCCGCCCCGTTTCATGTCTTTTCCGATAGTCCATTTTCGCTATATTTTCTTCAAAACTACCCTCAAAATACCCCCCTGACAATGGGTAATCCGCCGCATCCCCCGGCGCAGCGGTAAACTGCCGGGTTTCGTCGGTAAGGCCTGCACACGCAGGACAGTACATGATGGCCGGAACTAACCCTTGCGATATCTTACGGCACCATTCAAAGCTATCATGAAGAAATACACCCTCTTGTCGCTACTATTGCTGCCGGGCATCCTTGCCTTCGCCCAATTGACACCTACCCATCTCCTCTGCGAGAACCTGTACGATCCCATCGCCATCGACGCCACCCAACCCCGCTTTACCTGGGTCCTGGAAGCGGAAGGGAAGAACCCCGGACGCTGGCTGGCCCAGTCGGCCTACGAGATCCGCGTCGCCCCCGAAGGCGTCAGCCTCGAAAAAGCCAGCTCGGAAAAAGCCTGGAGCTCCGGAAAGGTCATGGGCGACCAAAGCGTCCACGTCGTCTACACCGGTGGGCCATTAAAATCCGGCCAGCGCTATCATTGGCAGGTCCGCGTCTGGGATGCCAAAGGAAAACCAGGACACTGGAGCGAAACCGCCTCCTTTCGCATGGCACTACTCGATAAAGCCGACTGGAAAGCCCAATGGATAGAACCCGGCTACGTCGAAGACAGCATCGCAAGACCCAGTCCGTTCTTCAGAAAAACCTTCGCCATAAAAAAAAGGCTCCGCACCGCCATCGCCTACATCACCGCGCATGGCCTCTATGACGCGAACATAAACGGCAAACGCATCGGCGACGCCGTCCTTACCCCTGGCTGGACCAGCTACAACAAACGGCTTCAATATCAGGCCTATGACATCACGAACCTGCTAAAGCAAGGCGACAACGCCGTCGGCGTCATGCTCGGCAACGGCTGGTACCGCGGCTATCTTGCCTGGGGCGGCCAGCACAATATCTACGGCAAGACCCTCGGCCTCTTATTCCAATTGCAGTTGACCTATACCGACGGCAGCACCGAGACGGTCGTATCCGACAACAGCTGGAAGTCTTCTACCGGCGAGATCGTCTATTCGGAGATCTACAACGGCGAGATCATCGACGCACGAAAACAAAAACCCGGCTGGACGACCGCCGCTTACGACGACACCCGATGGTCCGGCGTCACGCTCCCCGGCATGACCCTCGACAACCTCGTGGCCACCTGGAACGAACCCGTAAAAAAACATGAGGTCCTTCATCCGCAGCGCATCTTTAAAACCCCAGCCGGCGAACTCGTCGCCGACTTTGGCCAGAACATGGTGGGTTGGGTCCACGTAACCGCCAAAGGACAAGCAGGCGACAGTATCAAGATATTCCACGCCGAAGTGCTCGACAAAAAAGGCAACTTCTACACCACCAACCTCCGGGCCGCGAAACAGGAAGATATCTATATTCTCAACGGGAGCGGCGAAGAGTCCTTCGAACCGCATTTTACCTGGCAGGGCTTTCGCTATATCCGCGTGGAAGGCTACCCCGGCGAGCTAAAGCCGGAAGACCTCTACGCTACCGTCCTGTATTCCGATATGCCCAAAACAGGCTCCTTTTCCTGCTCAGATTCGCTCCTAAATCAGCTGCAACATAATATCGAATGGGGCCAGCGCGGCAATTTCCTCGACGTGCCCACGGACTGCCCGCAACGGGACGAACGTCTTGGCTGGACCGGCGACGCACAGGTCTTCAGCCGTACAGCCTCCTATTTACGCAATGTCAACAACTTCTTTGCGAAATGGCTCTGCGACGTAGCGGCCGACCAGATGCCCAGCGGCGCCGTTCCGCATGTGATCCCCAATGTCCTCGGTAAGACGGACGGGGGCTCGACCGGCTGGTCCGATGTATCCACTATCGTACCCTGGAACATGTACCTTGCCTACGGCGACAAAAGAATACTCGAAAGACAATATCCCAGCATGAAAGCGTGGATCGGGTACATGGTCGAACAAAGCCATGATTATCTCTGGAACACCGGCGGCCATTTTGGCGACTGGCTTTTTTACTGGCCGGAAGGGCACGGCGAACGTGCCGCCATCACCGATTCCTATCTCATTGCTCAAACCTTCTTCGCGTATTCCACCCAACTCGTGATCAATGCCGCCCGCGTACTCGGCCATTCCGAAGACGTAGCGCATTACGGCGATATCCTGCAAAAGGTAAAAGCCGCCTTCCTGCGTGAATATGCGACACCCGACGGCCGACTCGTTTCGAATACCCAAACGGCCTATGTACTGGCATTGCAGTTCGACATGTTGCCCGAAAATATTCGACAAGCTGCCGCCGGGCGCCTCGTCCAAAATATCAGGGACTATAACAACCACCTGACCACAGGCTTCCTCGGTACACCCTATCTCTGCCATGTCCTCAGCCGGTTTGGCTACTCCGATGTCGCTTACACCTTGCTCTTGCAACAGACCTATCCCTCCTGGCTCTATCCGGTGAAGATGGGTGCAACCACGATATGGGAACGCTGGGACGGCGAAAAGACAGATAGTACCTTCGAGGACGCGGGCATGAACAGTTTCAACCATTACGCCTATGGCGCCATCGGCGATTGGCTGTATCGGGTCGCCGCAGGCATCGACACCTACGATTCGGCTCCCGGTTACAAAAAGATCCGCATCATGCCGCACATATCGGATAGTCTGACCTTTATGAATGCCGACCTCGACACGTATTATGGCCGCATAAGCTCGCACTGGCAACACACCGCCGCCGGCCTCACCCTCGACGTCGCCATCCCCATCAACACCACGGCAACAGTCTACATCCCGTCAAACGTTCAAAGCGACGTCCTCGAAAGCGGCCAACCCTTAAGCACGCACCCCGAGATCAAACTCGTGGGTCACGAGAACGGCTATACGGTCGTCGAAATAGGCTCGGGCCATTACCGCTTCACCCAACAGGCCGTCGAAAAGCGAAC
>JAICXX010000111.1 GCA_025934485.1 Chitinophagaceae bacterium | reverse complement strand
TTGAGCGCGTTGATGGTGAGACCTGCCTTGCACCTTTTTGCGATCTACATCCCTTATGGCTTGGAGTTCCGGGTGTTGGATGGCGGCAATCTGTTCTTTTTATTTGCCATCATGGGGATCACGACATTGATCGCCGGCGTTTATCCCGCGCGTCTGATGTCCGGCTATTTACCCGTGACTTCGCTCAAGGGTTCGACGGACAAGGGGGGAACGGGGGGATCGGTGCTGCGGAAATCGCTGATCGTGTTCCAATTTTCGATCTCGTTGATCTTTATCATCGGGTCGCTGGTCATCGGCCGGCAGATCCGATTTATGCGAGATGCGGATAAGGGTTTCAGCAGTGACGCGATCATGACGGTGAACAGATGGCATCCCAAACCCGGACAGCTGCAGCTTTTTGCCCAGCGGGTACGGGGGCTCGCCGGGGTCCGGGACGTCGTGCTGCAGGGTAACTCGCCGATGGGGTGGGCACATGCCGGCGAGACTTTTATTTTCAAGGGAAAGGCGGTGAAGGATGAGCACGTGATGATACAGGGCGGTGATGCGGGATTCATTCCCTTTTATGGGATGCGGATGGTAGCCGGTAGAAATATGCTGACCGGCGACAGCGTTCGCGAGGTGGTGATCAACGAGGCTTGTGCACATGATCTGGGGTTTGCGCAGGCAGCGGATGCGGTGGGCAACTATCTGTACCGGAAAATGGATAGTACAGGGTTCGCGATCGCGGGAGTGGTGGCGGATTTTCATGAAGATTCGTTTCATGAGACGATCAAACCGCTGGTGATCATCAACGAAGCCCGGGCCATCAGCAGCGTCGGCATCAAGCTGGCAACGATGGGACGTCGGGATGCCCGTGCGGCGAAGACGGCAATAGCGGCGATCGAAAAGGAATGGAAAGGCATCTTCCCGAAGACGCCCTTTGCGTATAGTTTTTTGAGTGAATCGATCACCTGGTTATATGGCGAGGAGACGAATACGGCCTCGCTGATGGGTGTGGCCGTTGCGATCACGGTGGCGATCTCGTGTATGGGGTTGTTTGGACTTGTCGTGTTCACTGCGGGTTGGCGTTCGAAGGAGATCGGTATCCGCAAGGTGTTGGGAGCGACGGTTGTCCATGTGGTCTTGCTGCTGAGCAGAGATTTTATTTTACTCATTGGGCTGGCCTTGCTGATCGCCAGTCCGGTGGCATGGTGGCTGGCGGACATGTGGCTGGATGATTTTGCCTATAAGGTGCCGATGAGTGTTTGGGTCTTGATAGAGGCTGGCATGGGCGCGTTGGGGCTTGCGCTGCTCACAGTGGGTTGGCAGGCAGTGAGAGCGGCGCGTGCGAAGCCGGTCGAGACCCTGAGGAGCGAGTGAGGACCGGGACCGGCCGGAGGCCATTCATTGGATCGTATCGCTCATTCGGTGCGGAGGCTTTCCACGGGATTCGCCACGGCCGCGCGGACGGAATGAAAGCCTACGGTGAGAAACGTGATCAGCACGGCAGTGATCGCGGCCAGCGGGAAGACCCACCACGCGATCGTCGTCCTATAGGCGAAGTCCTGCAGCCAGCTGTGCATCGCAAACCAGGCGATGGGTGAGGCCACCAGCAAGGCGATGAAGACCAGCTTGAGGAATTCTTTTGACAGCAGCCCCACGATGGTGGAGACCGAGGCGCCGAGGACCTTGCGGATACCGATCTCCTTAGTGCGCTGAATGGTGCTGTACGACGCGAGGCCGAGCAGACCGAGACAGGAGATAAAGATCGCCAGCATCCCGAAATAGATGAACACACGCTGGAAGCGGTCTTCGGAGGTGTAGAGCCTGGCGAAGTCTTCGTCGACGAAGCTATATTGGAACGGCTGCTGCGGGGAGAGTGTGCGCCATTTTTCGCCAAGCGCGGCGATGGTCTGGGGGATATGGGCGCCATCGAGCTTTACGGAGATGATGCTATAGAACCCGGGATTGAGGATGCGGAAGGCGAGCGGCTGGATCATTTCCTGGAGCGAGCGATAGTGAAAGTCTTTTGCGATGCCGATGATGGTGCCGTTATTGCCCCACATGTTGAATTTTTGTCCTACCGCCCTGGTGGGATCGCTATACCCCAGGCTTCGGGCCGCCGCTTCATTGATGATCAGCGCGTGTCCGGAGTCCGTGGCGAATTGATTCGAGAACGTACGGCCGGCCGCCATCTTGATACCATAATGTTTGAAGTAGTCGAAATCCACGACATAGAAGTTGAGATTGCAGCCCTGCATCTCGCCGCGGTTATTGGCAACCTGCAGATACCAGTTGTTGGGACTGTTACCCGGAGCACACATGGAAAAGGTGACACCTTGCACACCGGGAGTATTGAGGAGTGCCTGGCGAATAGGTTCGACGTTGGCGCGGACGGTGCTGTCACTGGAAAAATTGATGGCGAGTTCCTGGTTCTTGTTGAAACCCAGGTCCTGGTTTTGCATGAACCGAAGTTGTTTGTAGACGACGATGGTGCCGATGATCAAGACCGTGGAGATGGTGAACTGAAAGACGACAAGCGTCTGTCGCAGGGCGAGACCCTGACCTGTGGATTTGAACCGGCCTTTGAGTACCGCGATGGGGTTAAACCCCGACATCACGAGGGCTGGATAGGTGCCTGCGAGGATGCCGATTCCGATGGAGATGCCGAGCAGCAGGAGAATATAACCCCCTGCACCAACCGCGTTCAGGGGAATGCTTTTTCCCAGCAATGAGCCGAAGAGCGGGTGCAGGGCATTGCACAAGCCGATCGACAGGAGGAAGGCAAACAGACAAAGCAGGATCGATTCGCCGAGGAACTGCATGGTGAGTTGGTTGCGCATGGCGCCGATGGCTTTGCGGATGCCTACTTCCCGGGCTCGTTCCGTTGCCCGGGCGGTGGTGAGATTGATGAAGTTGATGCAGGCGATGAGCAGGATAAAGATGCCCACGATGGAAAAGATATCCGTATTCGTTTTGCTGCCGGTGGGTTCGCCTTCACCATAATTGTCCCTGGTGGGGCCGAGGTGTACGGCTTTCAGCGGGATGAGGTGGTATGTATAGCTCATGCCCGTCTCCTTGGTGATCTGGCCGGCTTTGTCGTTGACGAAGGGGACGAGACTTGCTTCGAGCTTTTGCGCGTCGACGCCGGGTTTAAGGAGCAGATAGGCAAACCAGTTAAAGTTACCCCAATTGTTATCCCAGCCCTCGCCGAACAAGCGGCCGGGGCCGGCGAAGCTGTTCATCGAAAGGATGTAGTCGCCGTGGAATTGTGCATTGGCGGGGATGTCCTTCATGACGCCGGTTACCTTGAAGGCGACGCGACCATTGAGAAGGAGCGATTGGCCCATGGGGTCGGTGTTGCCGAAATATTTTTGGGCGCCCGTGTGGCTGAGAACGACGCTATAGGGGTTTTGCAGAGCGGTGGCGGGATTGCCTTTTAGAAAAGGAAAGGTGAAGATGTCGAAGAAGGTCGAGTCGGCGCCGAGCATCTGGTCTTCCTGGAATTTTTTGGTGCCGTTTTGTACGAGGAAGCTCATGAAGCAGATGCGGGCTTCGTTCTCTACCTGGGGAAAGCTCCTGCGGATGTCGGGGGCTGCCCTTCCGCTGGAAGTGCCGGTATAGATGGTTTCGGTGGGAGTCTTTGTATCGCAATAGAGCCGATAGATGCGCTGGGCGTTTGTGTTGAAGGCGTCGTAGCTGCGCTCGAACGACACGTAGGAGAAGATCAGCAGGAAAGAGGACATGCCGACGGCGAGACCGAGGAGGTTGATGGCGGAGAAGGCGCGTTGCCGCCAGAGATTGCGGAAGGCGATCTTGAAATAGTTTTTTAGCATGGAGATGGTGTTCCTCTAAGGACGGCGCAGCGGCGGGAAATGTTGCACGGGGCGGTGCGCGCATTGGGCGGCCGGTTTTTGGGGCGGGGGCAGCGGCTACTCGGTGTCGTTCTCGAGGGCGAGGAGCATCAGCGTTTCCCAGTAGGCGGGATCAGTGTTGGGGCTGGTGGTCCTGACGAATTTCAGAAAGTCCTGGGCCTCCTGGGCGAGAAGGGGGTTGAGCAATTTTTCAACGGGGTTGGCCCTGCCGGTGGCGAGTAGTCGCAGCTGGATCAGGATATCGGCGAAACTGTGGAGCGAGTCGGTGATGGGTTCGGCTTCCCAGTGAGCCATGCCATGGGCGGCGGTGAAAACCTGCAGTTCGGGGGTGCCGGTGTCGACGAAGATGGGGTCGCCGGTCTCGTCGTTGGCGATCACGATCCAACCCGGCTGCCACGAACCCGGTTTGCCGCTCATCAGCGAGTTCCCTTTGTCATCGAAGCTGTAGCCGGTCTGCGATTGCTCAAGCGAGTCGGCGGAGAGGAAGTTGAGCTCGGAATAGCCGAGGGTGATGTTCTTTTGTTGCGCGAGGAAGTTTTGTATGACAGCCTGGCCGTTCATGCCTGGGTGGTTTTGGGTTGATCCTGTAGTGTGGCGAGGACCTCTTCCATCCTGCTGCTGCGGGAACCTTTTATGAGGAGCCAGGCGTCTTTGATGCCGGCGTGATGGAACCACTGGGCTGCCTCCTTGCTGTTCGCGAAGCTTTTGTAGTTGTGTTTTGCTTTGAGGAAGTCGCCGCCGACGAGGACGACCTCGCGCCAGGGGTATCGGCCTATGAGGTCGACGATGCCCTGATGTTCATGGACGCTCTCGGGGCCCAGTTCAGCCATGGCGCCGAGGATGAGAATCTTTTTATCGAAGCCGATGCCGGAACCATTTGAGCCGGGCGTCGAATCTACCGGCAGTTTCGCGAAATTCTCGATGGCGGCGCGCATCGAAGAGGGATTGGCATTGTACGCATCGAGGATGATGTGGTTGCCATCTTTTTCGAGCAGCTGGCTGCGGCTGTTCGAGGGCGTATATTGTTCGATGGCCTTCCTGATCCTGACGTCGGGGACGCCGAAATGTTTGGCGACGGCGACGGCCACGAGCACGTTCGGGAGATTGTAATCGCCCACCAGGGCCGTGTGGATCACACCCGTAGTCGCGCCATGCGTGATCTCTACATTGAGGAAGGTGCCGGCTGTGGCGGGGGCGACGCGGCCGGTATAGTCAGCGTCCTGGGTACCGTAGGTGATCACATGGGGGATGCCGCGGGACATCTGCCTGAGATCGTCGGAGTCACGAAGGACGAAGGCGGTGCCGTTGTGATCGCGGAGGTGGTCGTAGAGTTCGCCTTTGCCTTTTTTGACCCCTTCCGGTCCGCCGAAACCTTCGAGGTGGGCCCGGCCGATGTTGGTGATGATCCCATGCGTGGGAAGCGCGTAGCGGCAGTAGCCTGCAATCTCTTTTTGGTGATTGGCGCCCATTTCTATCACCGCGAATTCGGCGTCGCGGCGGACGCTGAGGAGGGTGAGGGGGACGCCGATATGGTTGTTGAGATTCCCTCGCGTCGTATAGGTAATGTATTCCGCAGAGAGCGCGGCGTGTACCAGTTCTTTGGTCGTGGTCTTGCCGTTGCTGCCGGTGATGGCGATAAAGGGAATGTCGAATCTTTTGCGATGGTGGAGGGCAAGGTCCTGCAAGGTCGTGAGCACATCTCCTACGAGCAGCAGCCGGGGATCGCCGGCTGTCGAGCCATTGGTGTCTACGCCGGTGGCGGGCTTTTCGTCGATCACCGCATAGGCGGCGCCGAGCTCGAGGGCCTTGGGTGCGAAGGTATTACCATTGAAGTTGGGTCCCTTGAGCGCAAAGAAGATATCGCCTGGTTTGAGCAACCGGGTGTCGGTTTGTATCTGCGGATGTTGCAGATAGATCTCGTATAGTTCTTCGATAGTGACCATAGGCCTGTCTTCAAAGATATGGAATTCCGGGAATCGGGGGGCGGGCGGTGCAACATTCCGGGGATTTCGAGCGACTTATGGTTTATACCAAAAACCAAGTCACCATGTTGCGAAACTATTTCAAGATAGCGCTCCGGCAACTGCGGAAGCAGGGGTTCTATTCGGTGATCAAGATCGGCGGGTTCGCGTTGGGTATCGCCACTTGCCTGCTGATCACTTTGTACATCCGGTTCGAGTTGAGTTTTGACACCCTATATCCCAATGGGGATAGGCTGTACCGGGTGATCCAGGATTATCGGGAGGATAATGGGACGGTGGGTAAGGGGCCTGCGATGCCGGCGCCTTTTGCAGTGGCCATGAAGGCGGAATTCCCGCAGGTGGAGCTTACGGGACGCATCATGCCCTACTCGCTTTTCGAGGGGGCGGGCAGCAATGAGGTGCGGCCGGAAGGGAAGACGCAGGACACCTATGAGGAGGGTTTTGTTTATGCGGATCAGAGCATGCTGGATATGTTCCAGTTTCCCATGGTCTATGGCAACCGGGCGACTGCGCTCATAGAGCCGGGCAGCATTGTCATCACCAAAAGGAAGGCCGACAAATATTTCCCCGGTCAGGACCCGGTGGGCAAGGTGCTTTATCTCAACGACGATAGCAAGCAGCCGCATAAGATCGGGGGCGTCATCGCGGACCCGCCGCCGAATACGCATCTGCAATTCGACTTTTGGCTTTCGCTGGCCGGTCATGAGCTGTGGAATGGCGAGCAGAGCACCTGGATGGCCCAGAACTATGACGTATACGTGCTGATGAAGCCAGGCGCCGACGTGCAGATGGTGCGGAAAAAGCTGGCCGATATGTTTGCAAAATATTGGTTGCCGGCGATGAACCAGAGCGGCAGTGCCGATCCGCAGAGTATCCTCAAGCGGGTCTCTTTTGAGTTGCAGCCGGTGAAGAAGATCGCGCTCTTTTCTTATGATATCCACGATTCGTTCCATCATGGGGATATCCGGTTCGTTTGGTTATTTGGGGCGGTGGGGGTGTTTATCCTTCTTTTGGCGTGTGTGAACTTTATCAATCTGTCCACGGCGCGGAGTGCGAACCGGGCGAAGGAAGTGGGTTTGCGGAAGGTCGTGGGTTCGCCGCGTAGCGGGTTGATCCAACAGTTCCTGCTCGAGTCGCTGGTGTTGAGCTATGTGTCCTTTTTGCTGGCGGTGCTCCTGGCCTGGGCTTTTCTGCCCTTGTTCGATAAAATGACGGATACGCGGATGTCCTTCCCCTGGCTTGCCTGGTGGCTGGCGCCGGTGGTGTTATCGGCGGCGACGGTGGTCGGGGTATTGGCGGGGTTTTATCCGGCGGTATATCTGTCGCGGTTCCGGCCGGTGGAGGTTTTAAAAGGAACCCCTGGGTTCCGAACGAGCCCTTTCCAGTGGAAAGGGCGAAGTTCTGTTGCGCTTGGGAGCCGTGGGAGTGGATTGCGGAGCGCACTGGTGGTGTTCCAGTTTACCACTTCGGTGATGCTGATCATTGCGACGCTCGTGGTTTACCGGCAGATGCAATATATTATGAACCGGGATCCTGGGTATAATAAAGACCAGGTGATGCTGATCCAGGGGACGGGCACGCTGGATAAACAGCAGTTTAGCTTCAAGGACGAGCTGTTGAAGCTGCCGGGGGTGAAGGCGGCGTCGGTGAGCGATTTCCTGCCGGTGACGGGGGGAAAGCGGAATATGAATTCCTTTTGGAAGGTGGGGCGTGAGAAGATCGATCCCCGGATCGGGGCGCAGAGCTGGTGGGTGGACCAGGATTATCTTTCGGTCATGGGCATGCGGCTGGTGCGCGGGCGGAATTTTTCGCAGGCTATTGCCGGGGATTCGAGTGCGGTGGTGATCAATCAGAAATTTGCGGATAAGCTCGGGGTTAAAGACCCGCTGGGCGTCGAGATCAATACGGGTGGGACCTATAAGATGCATGTCGTCGGTGTGGTGTCGGATTTCAATTATGAGTCGGTGAAGGATGAGATCCAGCCGCTGGTCTTGCACCTGGGGCATTGGGCGACGGTGGTGGCCATCAAGGCGGATACACGGGATCTGGCGGGGCTGATCAGGCAGGTGGGGGCGGTGTGGAAGAGTTTTATGCCGCAGCAGGCGTTGCGGTATACGTTCCTCGACGAAAGTTTTGCGCGCATGTATGGTGATCTGCAGCGGATGCAGCATATGTTCACGAGTCTGACGACGCTGGCCATTATTATTGCGTGTCTCGGGCTTTTCGCGCTCAGTGCTTATATGGCGGAGCAGCGGCGGAAGGAGATCGGCATCCGCAAGGTGTTGGGGGCGACGGTGGGACAACTTGCCGGCTTGTTATCGCGGGATTTTCTTGGGCTGGTGCTGATCTCGATCTTTATTGCTTCGCCGCTGGCTTATTGGGGGATGCATAAGTGGTTAGAGGATTATGTGTACCGGACCCGTATTGGCGCCTGGATCTTTGTGGCGGCGGCGGGTATGGTGGTGGTGATTGCGGTGGCGACGATCTCGGTGCAGGCGGTGCGGGCGGCATTGATCAATCCCACTAAGAATTTGCGTAGTGAGTAGGCGTGGCAGCGCCTGCACTGCGCTGATGTCCGGCCTTCGGCCGGCCGGCCAAGGGCCGCCCTGGCGGGCGGCGCTCGGGAATCCCGCGGGGAGTCTGCGGAGCGAAGGGTGGCGGCGGCCGCAGGCCGCCGTGGGAATAAAAAAAATCCCCGCAAACGCGGGGATTTTTAATTTATTGTTTTCTGGTATTTTGTCGTCTTTGTTTGTAGTTGATACCGGTCTTGCGGCCGTTACCGGCGGGGCTGCCTACGCGGTCCATAGCGCAACGGAAACCTACCGTGCTGTTGGACTGATCTTCTTCGAGGAAGCGGCGGGTGCCGGGGCTGAGCCAGTAAGCGCGGTCGTTCCAGCTACCACCTTTGATCACGCGGGATTTGTTGCTGATGAGGGTGGTTTTGCCGTAGCCGTAGGAGATGCCCTGAATGGTGGAGTCACCATCGAGAAAGTTGATGACATCACCCTTTTGGTAGTTACGGCGGTTAGCGCTTTCCGAGTCGGTCACATTGCGCATCTTGATGCGGCCCAGAGAGTCGCGTTGTGCTTTGCCGTCCTTATCGAGGTCGACCGTCTCGAATTTGTTACCGCGAAAGGGGGCTACGTCGTCGGCGTCCTGGCCGGTCATCGGGCGGTAGACGTCGGCTACCCACTCGGACACATTACCGGACATATTATAAAGACCAAAGGCGTTCGGGAAGAAGCTGGTTACGGGAGCGGTGTATACGGCGTTGTCGTTCAGACCACCGGCAACACCCATGTTATCACCGGCGCCGCGTTTGAAGTTGGCCATGAACGTACCCTGCCAGCTGCCGTGACGGGTGTCGCGGAGGCCATTTACGTTGTTAGCCCAGGAGTATACCTGTTTGTTGGCGGTCAGCTCTTCACCACGCTTTTTATCGTTGGTGCTGGGGAGGGGGTTCTGGCCGATGTAGCCGAGAGCCGCATATTCCCATTCCGCCTCTGTGGGGAGGCGGTAGTTGGGGAGGAGGATACCATCCGAGAAGTTCACTGTGGTGCGGGGGGTACCATTGGGGTTCCGGAGGGGGTTGTCCTTTTTGTTTCTCGCGCGTTTATCGGGGGTAGCCTGGAACTCACCAAAGAGATAAGCCTTGGTGTTGAAGTTCTCCTGGCCAAGACCCTGGAGATTCTTTACGGAGTTGGGGTTGATGTATCCCTTGTCCATGAGGAGTTTCTCATTGACGCGGTCCGAGCGCCACAGACAGAAGTCGTGGGCTTGTCTCCAGGTAACGCCTACCACGGGGTAGTAGTTATAGGAGGGGTGGCGGAAGTAGTATTCGACCATGGGCTCGTTGTAGGCGAGCTCGCTGCGCCAGCACAGGGTGTCGGGCAGGGCGGCATCGCGGACGGCCTTGTACTCGTCGGCGTCAAATACGTTGTCGATCCAATAGAGGTATTCACGATAGTGAATGTTAGCTACCTCCGTTTGGTCGATGTAGAAGGAGTTGACGGTGACGCGGCGGGGAACGTTGTTCCAGTCGCGCATGACGTCTTCCTGGGTAGCGCCCATAGTGAAGGTACCGCCCTGAATGAAGACCAGACCGGGACCGGTGCGTTGTTCTTTTTCTTTAGAAACCTGGAAACCGCCCATCTTCGAGTCGTTGTAGTTCCACCCGGTGACGGAGGACTGTTCCGGCTTCTTTTTGCAGGCAACAGCTAATAAGGATACGGAGGCTGCCAGTGCTGCGAGATTTTTGAAGTTCATAAATTGACGCATTTGACGAAATTAAAGTTGCGACCCGGGGGCCTGCTGTAAGCTAATAAAACGATTGTTTTTATCGCTTTATTGTATCACCTCTATTAACTACGGTCCATTTTTATCCACAGTTGCCGGGGTGGACTCCGCGGCGGTAATTTTTTGAAAAATAGGCCGGTGGGCGCTATATTTGGCGCCCTTAAGGTCAGGCCGGTATGGACTTTGCAAACGGTAGGCCACAAATGGGCCGCGGGCGCGCAGCGCGAGGCCGCGGGCGCGGGGGGCGGGTTTCAGACAATAATACGGCGCGAAAACCGTTCGTAGGGGATTAAAACCCGCCAGTGGCTTGGCAATTGCATGCGGTTTTACACAAGAATTTATAAATCATTAATTTAGCTGCCTATATCGCAAATCTACTTTTCATCGGACATTCCGCAGGGTTTTGTAGCCTTAGTAGGCCCCGGGGTGTTCGTAACCAGAAAATATAAAACAAGCTCATGAAAAGATTTTACCAGGGATTAGCTGCTTCATTAATGTTGATCTTTGTTGTGCAGGAGGGTGTTATGGGTCAGACGAACAATCTCAATGTGACTACGACGGCTGTACCTTTCCTGCGTATCTCACCGGATGCCCGCGCGGGCGGCATGGGTGACCTGGGTGTGGCAACGACCCCTGACCCCGCTTCCACTTTCTACAACCAATCGAAGATCCCTTTCGCTACCAAAGACATCGGGATCGGCCTGACGTATACCCCCTGGTTGAAAGACCTCGGCCTGAACGACGTGTATCTCCTCGCCGCCAGCGGCTATAAGAAGCTGGATGACAACAGCGCGGTGACGGGATCGCTCCGGTATTTCTCCCTCGGTAATATCCAGTTCACCGACTTCAGCGGTAACCAGCTGGGCAGCGGTCATCCCCGCGAGTTCGCGTTCGATCTGGGGTATACGCGCAAACTTGGTCAGAAACTGGCGATAGGTTTAACCGGCCGGTATATCTATTCCAACCTGGCTTCGGGTTATGCCGCGAGCGGTTCGACCTATCAGCCCGGCAAGACCTTTGCCGCGGACATCTCGCTTTATTATCACGGGGTCACGGAGGATAACGGGGGCTGGAACTTCGGCCTTGCTTTGACCAATCTCGGCGGTAAGATCGGCTATACCAACTCCGCTGTGGACAAGGACTATATCCCTGCCGATCTCGGACTCGGCGCCAGCTATACCTGGGTGTTCAACGAGGATAACCGGCTGATGGTGGGCATCGATATGCACAAGCTGCTGGTACCGGTACCGCCTACACCTACGGGCGATGCGACCACCGATTCCACCAATATCGTCAACTATCATAACAAGACGCTTCCCGGTAGCTGGGCTTCTTCGTTCTCCGGAGAGAGCCAGTTCAAGAGCCTTCAGTTCTCGGCGGGTGGTGAATATTCTTATCAGAACCAGTTTTTCTTCCGTGCGGGTTATTTCTATGAGGACCCGAGCAAGGGCGATCTGAAATACTTCAGCTTGGGTGTGGGGTTGAAGTATGAGGTGATGGGGCTGAACTTCTCGTATCTCGTCCCTTCCGGTAGTGGAACGAACAGGAATCCGCTTTCTAACACCCTCAGGTTTGGGCTGACCTTTGATCTGGATACCCATAATGATGACAATACTTCGAGCAGTACGCAGTAAGACGCGGAAAATTATATCTTTGTGAGGTCCCGGCGGAGCCGGGACCTTATTTTTTGGCGGACCCGGGTCCGCCGGCCCGCAAGCACTTTACATTATGGGAATACGAATTGGTTTTGGAATAGATTTTCATCAGTTGGTGGAGGGGCGGGAGTTTTGGCTGGGGGGTGTAAAAATCCCTTCGGGTCGGGGGGCGGTTGGGCATAGCGATGCCGACGTGTTGCTTCATGCCATCTGCGATGCGCTTTTGGGGGCGCTGGCGCTGGGCGATATCGGGCAGCACTTCCCCAATACGGACCCCGCCTATGCCGGCATCGACAGCAAGATCCTTCTCGCCAGGAGTTTTGCGCTGGTTGCGGAGCGGGGATACAGGGTGGTGAATATCGACAGCACCGTGTGTCTCGAGGCGCCCAAGATCATGCGCTATGCCGCGGGGATGCGCGAGACGATCGCCGGCATCCTCGGCATCGGGGTTGCGGATGTGTCCATCAAGGCCACCACCACCGAGACCATGGGGTTTGTGGGGCGCGGCGAAGGGCTGGTGGCGTATGCGACGGTGTTGTTGGAAACTCGGTAGTTTCTTCAGGGACCAAATCCTTTATATTTGCGGCATGTCAACAAAGATCAAAGTCAAGATCATCAATAATTCCCCCAATGCGTTGCCGGAGTATGCGACGGAGGGGTCGGCGGGGATGGATCTTCGGGCGCATCTCGAGACGCCGGTGGTGTTACAGCCGTTGGAGCGGCAGTTGATCCCTACGGGATTGTTCATCGAGCTGCCATTGGGCTATGAGGCGCAGGTGCGGCCGCGCAGTGGGCTGGCCATCAAGCAGGGCATCACCTGCCTGAACACGCCGGGCACGATCGATTCCGACTATCGGGGGGAGATCAAGGTCATCCTTATAAACTTATCGCAGGACCCGCAGACGTTGCATCCGGGGGACCGGATCGCGCAGATGGTGGTGGGGCCGGTGACGCAGGTGAGTTGGGAGGCGGTGGAGGTTATTAACCAGTCGGCTCGCGGTGCGGGTGGGTTTGGGCATACGGGGAAGGCCTAGCGGATGGACCCGGCGGGGCCATCGCGTCGCTTGGCGGCGCAGAAATTGGCCCCGCGGAGACCGCCGGAGGCGGTCGATACCGAGAATGCAACTCGCCGGTTGCTGGCCGGTTGCCACTTGTTCGCCTGATCGGGCTGCGGCTTTTGAACGGAGCGTCGCAACGGCTGCTTAATCGGGGTGTCTATGCTGACTCCCCACTCAACTTTAATGGTACTATTATGTATAAATCATTGGTGATCGTCGGGCTTGTTGCGGTTGGTCTGGGGGGCTTGGGTATGGCCGGGTGCCGGTCGACCAAAAAGATCCGGAAGGTGATCGCCACGACCGTGCCGCATAAGGATACCACGGGGCAGGCCGCGCGGGTTGCTGCGTTGCCGCCGCGGGATGCACATGCCGATTCGATGGCCGTGATCGGCGAGGCCGTCGCCGGCTTGAACAGGAACCATATCGATTTTCAGACCTTTTCCGCGCATATGCATGTTCATTTTCAGACCGGGGATGGGAAGAACAATGAGGTCAACGCGCTGGTGCATATCGAAAAGGACAAACGCATCTGGGTCGCCATCTTCGGCAGCGTGGGCCCGGTGACGATCGAGGCTTTCCGCGTGCTGATCACCCCGGACAGCGTGAAGATCCTCGACAAGATGAAGAAGATCGCGCGGCTTCGGTCCGTGAGCTACCTGCAGGAGCAGATAGGCCTGCCCGTGGATTTTCGGACGGTGCAGGATATCCTGATCGGCAATCCCGTGTATTTCGACACGAGCCGCATCTTGTATTATCGCACGGAGACCAAGGGCGTGTCGCTGTATAGCCTGGGCACTGTGTTCAGTAATTTTTTGACGCTGAATGCGGACTACACCCTCAATCACTCGAAGCTGGACGACGCCGATCCCATGCGGGCGCGGACTTGCGATATGACGTATAGCGATTTTGATCTTTCGGCGGCGGTGCCGTTCTCGCTTTACCGTAAGATCTCCGTCACCGAGAAGGCGAAGGTGGACATCGAGATGAACATCAGGCAGTATAAGTTTAACGAACCTTTAAGTGATAATTTTACGATCCCCAAAAATTATAAGCGGCGGTAGACGTTATCTGGTTGCGATGTGCCGCAGTGACGGGCCGGAGGCTCGTCGGCAGAACAAATAATTTCTTAAATTCGGGATCATGCTGAAAAAATTCCTTGTCGGGACATTCGTCCTTTTGGGGGTCGTAGGCCGGGTGTTCGCCCAGGCGCCGGCTCAGAACCGTGCGGACCTCGAGAAAGAACGCGCCGAAATCCAGAAACAGATCGAAGATGTGCGGCGGTCCCTCGACGAGACCCACAAGAACAAGCGGGAAACGTTGGGTCAGCTGGCGCTGCTGCAACGGCGGCTACATCTGCGGGAGTCGGCGATCCGGAATATCAACGATCAGATCAACGTGATCCAGGGGGATATGAACGAGTCGTGGCGGGACATTCTCAAGCTGCGGGCCGAGCTGGATACCCTCCGTATCCAGTATGCGCAGAGTATCGTGTTCGCGTATAAGAACCGGAGCAGCTATGACTTCCTTAATTTTATCTTTTCGTCCACTTCCTTTAATGACGCGCTTCATCGGATAGAGTATCTCAAATCCTATAGGGCTTACCGCGAGGAGCGGGCGGCGAATATCAGCAAGACGCAGGCCTTGTTGCAGAGTAAGATCGACGGGCTCAAGGTGACGCGGGCGGAGAAGGACGATGCCTTGAAGAAACAGAGTAAGGAGCGGCAGACGCTGGAGGTGGAGAAACGCGAGAAGGATGCGGTGGTGACGCAGTTGCAGGGACAGGAGAAGGAGTTGCGCAAGCAGATGGCGGTGAAGCAGCGGCAGGATGCCAAGTTGGAAGGGGCTATCACGGCGGCGATCAACAGGGCGCGTCGGGAGGCCATGAAAGAGGCTGCCCGCAAGAACGCGTCCGATGCGAAGGCTGCGTCCGACGCGAGGGCTGCTGCTGTAGCGGCTAATAAGACGAGCGCCCGTCCGTCCGAGGAAGGGGCCGCGCCGGCGACTTTGGATGTGGTGAAGAATTCGTCCAAGACCGTGTTCTCTTCTGACGCGGATATCCATCTCACCGGCGATTTTATCAGGAATAAAGGCAAGCTGCCATGGCCGGTGACGGGTACTGTCTCCATGAGCTTTGGCCGGCATGAGTATATCAAAGGCATTTGGCATGATAATGCGGGTGTGACGATCGATGTGCAGCCGGGGGCCGCGGTGAAGGCGGTGTTCGAAGGCGAGGTGCAGGCGATCTTCAATGTGGGGGATGTGCAGGCGGTGATGATCCGGCATGGACAATATTTTACTACGTATAGCAATCTGGGGACGGTTTCGGTGACGAAGGGAGAGCATGTGGGGACGGGGCAGATCATTGGCCGGGTTGGCGGAGAGATGGCGACGCCGCAGCTGGAGTTTGTGTTGAGTGATGCGCAGGGGCGGAATCAGGATCCGGAACGGTGGTTGAGACGCTGATGCCCGTGGAAGGGGCGTCGCGTAGCGGAGCGACGAAGCTATTGGCCCCACGGAGACTGGCGAAAGCGGTCGAGGCCGGGGATGCAACTAAGCCACTCTATAATGATGCTTTTCGAATGCCCTGTAGCTGCCATCGTTTGCGGTCTTATACTTATCAGGGGCGTATATTTCCGGGTTAGGTATGGCTTTTTGTACTGCCTCGGCAATTTCTAATATTACCTTGGAGGCATTTTTAGGGGAGTCTTTACTAATGTGCTTAAAGACTTGCCTCAGCTGTTTTTGAGATTGCTTCGTCCAAACTACTTCATGTCCCTTCTCTACCATTTTTTTATTGACTTTACAAAACTCTCATGAGTGGTATATTCTCCTCTTTCATACTCTTCCTCAGCCTCTTGCAATTCCTGATTATATTCCTCGATACTGATCCGAGATGCTTGCTTGCCTCGGCCTTTGACGAAGGTTTTCAGCATTTGCAATACGGATCTTTTTTCTGCTTCGTCGAGCTGAAGGATATATTGAAGAAGCTCTTGTTCAATTGCTTTTGCCATAAAAAATCAATTCCAACAAATTTACTCAATTCCGGAAGGAAAGCAAAATCGTACGAATTACGATAGAGTCTCCGTTTGAACGTTTAGGCTATTGATCTTTAATGAGATACAAAAACATACTTGCAGCCGGAAATACATACTGGCCGCGATTCTTCGGCGGTGTAATCCGATATACCGACGTAAGAAATTGGTGGGGAGCCAAAGAGTTCGCCGGCAATATTATTATGTGGCAGAACCCCAATGGGGTTTGCCAATTTGCAGCTCAGAGGCCTCAAGGGGAATTTAATGTGCCCGTCGAATGCCTTTCCACGCTACCGCAGGAATATGTAAATATGATATAAGCTTTACTGTAAAAATAGGGCTCGGGCTGGTAGGGGACTTGGGACTGAAGAACTGCGGAGGAATTGGGAGCCGGCGGTGCCTGAGGCCGATGGATTTCGTGGCGCGTCGAGTAGGGTGGGCCGGGCCTTACTGTTGCGTTTGGACCAAGAGGTTGCTCAGGCCTTCGGGTGGGGCGATGTGGTAGACCCCTTCCTGGACGTAGGTTTTGATGGGGGTGAATTTTCCTTTATAATACCAGAAATACTGATCGGAGATCGCCTGCGGCTGCTCCCGGTATGACTTCTCTATAAAAGGTTGGGTGAGCCGGATGAATCTTGTCCAGTCGAGGCGGTCACCTTTGGCAATCTTGTTAATCGCTACCAGGCCCTTGAAGGGCATCGCCACGACGGCGCCCCATTCGCCGACGAGATCGGGCATGTTGTGTTCGAGGTCCAACGCGTAACTCGCCGCATAGTCCGGTTCCACGAGCATATTGACCTCTACCGCGGAATCCTGGAGCGAAAAGCTTTTGCTGACGCGCTGGACCTTGGCGCTGTCGACATGGGTCTGGGCGACCTGAAAGACTTCGGCGACATTCTTTTTCCACGTTTCGAACATGCTTCTTTTGACCGGTGCGAACCCGCCGGGGAAGTCCAGCATCAGCACGGTGTAGGTGTGCTCGAGGTCTTCACGGGTGACCAGCGAGTCGATGCCGCCATGGGTGTCGATGACATCCGCGGGATAGATGCGGAGGCTCAGATAGTTTTTCATCGATTCATAGTCGGTAGGGTCGGGGTTCGACTGGGCGCGGGAGGCCAGGCCGAGGGCAATGAACACACCGAGGAAGAGCACGCGTCGCATCATGAGGGTATTTTGTCGGGGCAAGATACGACTTGTTGGCGACGACGGGGTTGGGTGGGCTCGGTGCAGGCGGTGAGCCGAGAAGGGGGCCGGTTAGCGGGCCGGTTCCATCGTGAGGAAGCGGTTGTAGAGGGCCTCGTATTGGGGCACGATGCGGTGGATGTCGAAATTCTTCGCCTGGGCTACGGCGTTAGCCTTGAAGCGTTTGAGGGTTTCGTCGTCGCTGAGGATCTTGATGGCGTGTTCGCTCATGCTGTGGATGTCGCCGATATCGTCGAGATAGCCGGTCTCACCCTGGATGGCAATTTCGGGAAGACCGCCGGCATTGGTGGAGATCACGGGGACGCCCGCGGCCATGGCTTCGAGGGCGGCGAGACCGAAGCTTTCGTATTCGCTCGTGAGCAGGAAGAGGTCGGCGATCGCCAGGATGTCTTCCATTTGCTCCTGTTTCCCGACAAACCGGGTATCGTCGCAGATGTCTAATTCCCGGCAGAGGCTTTCCGCGTCGGAGCGTTCGGGGCCGTCGCCTACGAAGAGCAATTTGCTGGGTATCTTTTTCCTTACAATTTCGAAGATGCGGACGATGTCCTTGACGCGTTTGACCTTGCGGAAATTGGAGGCGTGGAGCAGGATGCGCTCGCCATTGGGGGCGATGACGCGGCGGAAGGCGTCGATGGGCTTTTTGTGGAAGCGGCGCGTGTCGACGAAATTATGGATGACGCGGATCTCTTTTTCGATCTGAAAGGTACGGAAGGTCTCGTCGCGGAGGTTTTGCGAGACGGCGGTGATGGCGTCGCTTTGGTTGATGGAGAACGCGACCACGGGCGCAAAGGTCTTGTCGCGGCCCACGAGGGTGATGTCTGTACCGTGCAGGGTCGTGATCACGGGGATATAGCGACCCTGGGCCTCTACGATCTTTTTCGCCATATAGGCGGCGGAGGCATGGGGGATGGCGTAGTGGACATGCAGCAGATCGAGCTGGTGATTGTTGATCACGTCGACCATGGCGCTCGACAGGGCCGTTTCGTACGGCGGATAGTCGAAAAGCGGATAGGTGGTCACGCGCACTTCGTGGTAGAAGATGTTCGCATTGAACTCGTTGAGCCGCACCGGCTGCTGGTAGGTGATAAAATGTACCTGGTGACCCTTGTCCGCCAGGGCCTTACCGAGCTCGGTGGCCAGTACGCCACTGCCGCCAAATGTGGGATAACAGACGATGCCTATACGCATGGTTAATGGTTAGAGTTTTGCACTATCTTTAGTGCAAAATAACATACATGGGCCTTAAATTGTTGAAAGGCAGTTTACTATTTCTTTTATTGGTAGTTTTTGGATCTGTTTCGGCCCAAACGGGCGACGATTCGGCGTTGATCCGTCGGCTTGCGGATACGATCCTTACCGATGGGAAGGCTTATGGGAACCTTGGGGTTTTGACCAAACGTGTCGGGGCGCGGTTGTCGGGGAGTCCGGGCTACTATAAGGCCGAGAAATGGGGGATGGCGGCGCTGAACGACGCGGGGGCATCGGACGTTCGGTTGCAGGAGTGTATGGTGCCGCATTGGGTGCGGGGTGGGAAGGATGAGGCGGATTGGTCGACGACGACGGTGGGTGAAGGCGGTCCTCGCAGCAGGGCCGGGAGCAATCAAGCCGGGAAGGTTATGGATATCCTCGCGCTGGGGAATTCGGTGGGTACGGGGGCTAAGGGGGTATTTGCACCGGTGGTGCTGATCCACGACTTCGACGAGCTGGAACGCCGGAAGGATGAGCTCAAAGGCAAGATCGTTTTTTACAACTATAAGTTCAATCCTTTCCTGATCGAGACCTTCAAGGCTTATGGGGATGCGGTGCGGTATCGCGTTTTCGGAGCCAGCCGGGCCGCTAAGTATGGCGCGGTCGCGGTGCTGGTGCGGACGATGGGCGAGGGCGTTGATAACAATCCACATACGGGGGCGATGTTCTATAACGACAGCTTTCCGAAGATCCCGGCGGCGGCGGTTGGGCTGCGCGATGCGGATGCGTTAACGGAGATACTGGAGCGTAAAGGTGATGGCCCGGTGATGGTGCGCATGCGCACCATGGCGCATATGCTGCCGGATACCATCGCCCACAATGTGATCGGCGAGATTCGCGGTTCCGAGTTCCCGGACCAATATATCACCGTGGGCGGCCATCTCGACTCCTGGGACCCGGCAGAGGGTGCGCAGGATGACGGGGCGGGATGTGTACAGTCGATCGAGGTGCTCCGGGCCTTGCAGGCGATTGGTTATAAACCGCGGCATACGATCCGGGTGGTGCTTTTTGCCAATGAAGAGAATGGCGGGCGCGGCGGACAGAAATATGCCGCTGCGGCGAAGGAGGCGGGGGAGAAGCATATCCTTGGCCTGGAGAGCGATGCCGGCGGG
>JAICXX010000179.1 GCA_025934485.1 Chitinophagaceae bacterium | reverse complement strand
TTATCGCCTGCAAACCGATGAGCAGGCAAGACCCGGCAAGGAGAAGTTTTTTCATATTGCGATTGGTTTTGGTATGAATCTGGTCGGTTACCTCCGCACTCTTCTCAACTGTATCTTACTCAACGGCGTCAGCACGAGCGGCACTTTCTCGATAACCGCCTGATCACTATCGATCCCATATGCCCGGCTATCCGAACGCGCCAGCCGCAAGATCGAGAAATAAGTATTCAGGATAAAACCCTCCCGCGCCGAAAACTCATTGTCATAAGACAAGAACCTTTCCAGGATCACGAACTTGAAATCCCTGGGCCGCCCCGCCTTGGGGATCTCCCCGCAAGACGCCAGCTCCTCCGCCACCTTCCTCAACATCACCCCGATCCGTGGCTGCACCCGGAAACCCAGCCGGAAATTCACGCGGATCACCTTCTCCAGCTCCAAAGTGTCGACATCATACTCGGAGGTATAGGGGTCATCCGTCCGCTCGATGTTCACCAGCCAGTACGTATCGGCCCGTTTCGGCGGGTTGTCGAAGATGGAATCGATGATCCGTTTCTCGATCTCGTGCGGCGAAGACCGGGTAAGATACACGACATGCATCGAATACTTGGGCAGGCTCAGGTCCTGGCTCAGCTTCACCAGCTGCGGCAGATAGGGCCGGATATCCGTAAAGGTCAGCAATCGCAGCGTAACCTTGCGTGCATTGTACCACACATACATGGTCGTGATCAGCCCGATCTCGAAGACGAGGAAGAACAATCGTTTCAACAGCTTGACGGCATTGGCGACAAAAAAGCTGGTTTCGACGCACACGAACACGGTCACAATGGCCCCCACGATCCAAAAGGGATAGCGTTTGATATACCGCAGATAATAAAAGACCAGTACCGTCGTCATCAGCATCGCCACCGTGATCGAAAACCCATAGGCCGCCGTCATCGCCTCGCTGGTCCGGAAATACAGGACGACCAGCGAACACCCGACGAACAAGATCCAGTTGATGCTGGGAATATAGATCTGTCCCCGTACCTCGGTGGGATATTTCACCTTTACCCGCGGCCAGAAACCAAGGCTGATAGCCTCACTGATCAGGGTAAACGACCCGCTGATCAGCGCCTGGCTGGCGATGATGGACGCGACCGTAGCGATTACCACGCTCACCAGCAGGAATTGCGGGGGAACGATGGCAAAAAAGGGGTTGATCCCGCCCAGGTCCGCCTTATGCTGCAGAATCGCCCAAGCGCCCTGGCCAAGATAGTTCAGCACCAGCGTGACCTTGACAAAGGTCCAGCTCCAATAGATATTATGACGCCCGCAGTGTCCCAGATCGCTGTACAAGGCCTCCGCCCCCGTGGTACAAAGAAAGATAGCACCCAGCAGCCAGAAGCCATGCGGATGCTCGACCAGCAAGCGCAGTCCATAGATGGGGTTCAGCGCAGCCACTACACCGGGGTAAAGCAGGATCTGCCGGATACCCGCATAGCCCAGCATCGTAAACCACAAGAACATGATCGGGCCGAAAGACCCCCCGACAACCTTGGTCCCAAATCGCTGAAAGATAAAAAGCAACAGCAGGATCACCAGCACGATCTCGACGACAAGGGTATTCCCGGGAACAATATGCTGCTCCAATCCTTTTACCATGTTGAGCCCCTCGATGGCGGAGGTAACGGTGATGGGCGGGGTAATGATACCGTCCGCCAGCAGCGTCCCGGCGCCGATGATGGCGGGGTAGACCAGGAACTTCCCATAGCGGCGGACCAATGCATAGAGCGAGAAAACGCCGCCTTCCCCATGGTTATCCGCTTGCAATGTAATGATCACATATTTGAACGTCGTTTGCAGGGTCAGGGTCCAGAAGATACACGAAATGGCGCCGAAGACCAGTCCCTTGTTGACCCCACCCCCTTCGGTGAGGATCGTTTGCAATGTATACAGCGGCGAAGTACCGATGTCTCCATATATAATGCCGAGGGCAATGAGGATGCCTGCTCCCGAAGCCCGCTTTAGGGAAACGCTCATATAAACAAATTTAACATAAAAATCGGGCCATTGCATTAACATTTGCTTACCGAGCCACGGTACGCCTTGACGCCTGCTTAACACCCGAACCTTAGCAGGTGGATACTCCCGTTATGTTCCGGTACACGTCGTTTATCACGCATGCACCGGTTCTCTTAACCGAACGGTATTCATCGAACCCGCCTGGAAGATGATCCCGTCGAATAAGGCGATCCTGGCCTTGTTGTGGGAATTGTTTTCCGGTTATCCCTATCTGTCGAGGGAAGACGCAAACATCGATATGGTCATGGGGGAAGAAGTGATCTGCCGCACGAGCACCGGCATTATTGATTCGTGGCGGCCTTTGTCGTACGTTGGAATTCGCCAAAGGAAGCGATCTTGGCCTTGGAGTGTGTCCTGGGGTCGTCTACATCCAGCTCTTCGGCATAAATGCGGAGTGTCTCGGGAAGTTCGTTCGTCGGGACTTCGATACCCAGCCATTCAGGATCCAATTTGGCATTATTGACATAATTCTCTACCTCGGTCTGGATAATCTTTTTAGCGGGTAGCCGTTGCCGCCAGCCTGCACCGTACAGCACGGTCCGATGATCGGCGATATTTCCTATCCACCTGCCCAGACCACTCGGGTCATGGGGATTTTCACTTGCACCAAATACATCCGCCGTCTCCATATTGATAATGGTATACCTGTCTGCTGTTTTACCCCCGTTGTCAAAAACGATAAAATTTTTCATAATATGTCCTTTTACTCTTCACAAAATCGCCACATCTTGCGGACCGAGATCAGCAAGGCGTAAAAGGTACAACCAAAAGGGGTGCCACGCCAGCCACCGTATGTTAATCAGATACTAATGAACTGTTATCGCATCGACGACCCGCACACCTACGTAGAACTCCTTCGTATCGACACTGAGCGCATTCGCCGACATATTCTTGATTTCCATTGTCTGCCAGGCAGTTGTGGGATAGATCCATCCCATGCTATCTTTCGATACCGTAATCTTCATTTACCCGGTGGTTGTTGATCTTTTTCGTCCGCTCCGCCGGGCGCTGCCGCACCGAAGCCACCGCATCCATAGCGCGAAAAGACTACGCAATCGTATGCACTTCTTCGCTATAGCAGATTCGCTAAATTCAGGTGATGAAACTGACCTCTTTTTGCCTCCTGCTCATCGCCCTGGCCTGCGCCGCCCGCGCGCAGAACACCGCCCATGCTCCAAACCCCGCCCATGCCCGGAACACCGTCGTCACCTACCAACCCTCTACCGAAGACTTTCCCAACCCGGAGCGGGGCTTCTATATCCCCATCGGCACCAGCGCCAGCCATTTCGTGTCCCTGGACAGCGCCGGGCTGAGAGCCCAATTCGCGGGGCCGCAAAAACACGGTAAAGCAACCTATGCCATCTTCTCCACCCTGCTGATGCGCGAATATACCCTCGATACGTTTCGGGGAAGACCACTTAGCCAGGAATTCCTCCGCCATGTCGACAATGACCTCGACGTCGCAGAACAAGCCGGCCTCAAGGTGATCCTGCGTTTTGCCTATACGAACACCGCCAAAAGCGGCGCCTGTCCGGATATCTATAAGATATGCCCGCCTTATGGCGACGCCCCTGAGTCCATCGTCCTCGGCCATATCGCGCAGCTCGCGCCGCTCCTGAAAAAACACGTGGCGGTGATCGCGGTCCTGCAGGAAGGCTTTATCGGCATCTGGGGCGAGAATTACTATACGGACTATTTCGGCGACGCCGGTAACAATGGACCCGGACACCTTTTCGACAGCAGCTGGAACGACCGCAACCAGGTCCTGCACGCCTTGCTCGAGGCACTGCCCGCCGACCGGATGGTACAAGTCCGCACCCCGCAGATCAAACAGAAATATGTCTATGGCCCGCACGCCACCGTGGAAGAAAAGCCATTATCGGCGGCGCAGGGATATTCGCAGAGCGACATGGCCCGCATTGGTTTTCACAACGACTGTTTCCTCGCCAGTGTCGATGACTACGGGACTTATTACGACAATGGTAGTTCCGTTCAGCCCAAAAAGTCAGCCAACGAAGTGTTGCGTCGTTATTTCGCGGAAGACAGCCGCTATCTACCCGTGGGTGGCGAGACCTGTGACGACGCATACAGCCCGCAAAACGATTGCGCTCCGGCTGGTCATGCGGAAGAAGAAATGGCCCGTATGCACTACAGCTTCCTCAATACGACGTACAACAATGATGTCAACAACGATTGGGACTCGCTGGGCTGCATCAGCAGTATCCGGAAACGTCTCGGCTATCGTCTGGTATTACGCCGGGGTGCTTTTCCCGTCCGCGTGACAACCTGCGCCAAATTCAACGTCACCCTCGAGCTGTACAATGCAGGTTATGCCATGCCCTACAATCCTCGTTCGGCGTATCTTATCTTGCGCAATAAAGAGAATGGACAGGAGATCCGGTTGCCTTTTATAACGGATATCCGCAAAAACCTGCACTGGTCAAAAGACCTCATCATCCCCGGAGGCACCGCGCCCGGCCGCTACGAACTCTTGCTTGCATTGCCGGACAGCTATGCGGAGATCGCGCGCCGGCCGGAATACAGCATGCGATTGGCAAACAAGGATTGTTGGGAGGCTGCTACTGGTTACAACAAGCTGAACTTCGAGCTGACGGTAGCACCGCGCTAGAGATAGCTTAACCACCACTGCCTGTGCGTCTGCTTATACCGGCCATACCATTTACATGGCCAATAAAGAAGGACGATCACGATCAGCCATACGACATAGACGCCCGCCAGGCTTACACCGTATCCATTGGGGAGGAAACGGAAAAAGCTGTTGGGGTTCACGATCTGCCTGGTGGTAAAACCCATGGCAAAGAAAAGTCCCACATGGAGACCCTGTATCACGTACCAATGCAACACGTAGTAGAAAAAGGGCACCTGCCCATAGACCTTGGTCACGCGGGCAAACCCGCCGGTGATGTTTTCGGTGCAGGCGAGAAGGATCAGCGCGGGCCCAAGCGTCATACACAGGTATAAAAGCGAAGCGGGATATTTGGTGACATTGAAAAAGCTTAGGACGCTTAATAATTTGGTCTGCTGAAAACCCCAGGGACGGGGATCGCCATAAAGATTCCAAAGTCTAAGGATCGCAAACAACACCAACATCCCCGCTCCCGAATACAACAAAAGTTTTTTCCGCCGGGCCGCATCGAAACCGCTCGCATACAAGGTGCCCACCGCATACCCCAATAGCATCACGCCCGTCCAGGGCATCAGCGCATAAATGGTTGCCAGCGAATGTCCCCCGCCGATACTCGTGATGCTCGATGGGGTTGGCCCGCAGGTCCAAAGCATCTTCCACCAGTAAGCCCTGCCCAGATCACCCATTTCCATATAGTCGAGCAAATTGTGGCAAAAAAAGATCATCGCGCCGATGGTGCCGATATCACCCGGTGAGACCTTCAGCCGGACAAGCAAGCCCAGGATGATCATGCTCCCGCCGATGGCCCAGATCACCTGCAGCAGCAGGAAATGGAAACCCGCGTCCAGAAAGAAAGCAAACGTGATCACCGTCAGCTCCAGCAGGATCAGCCACAATCCCCGTTTGATCAGGAAGATGCCCAGCTGATTTTGCGTGCGCCGCATACCCGCCAGGTAGGCCGAAACCCCGCTGAGGAACACAAAGGCCGGTGCGCAAAAATGCGTGATCCACCGCGTAAAGAACAACGCCAGCGTCGTCGTGTGCAGGTCGGTAGGGTTGGGGGCGCCCCGGTGAAAATTATCCCGGATATGGTCGATCGCCATGATCAGCATCACCAGTCCCCGCAAAATATCGATGGAGCTAATGCGTACCTTCGTGCCCGGTATCGTCATCGTTGCAGCTGTGCCAGATTCGCCGGCTGTTCCAGCTGTGCCGGATGTGCCGGATGTGCTCGTCGTCATGCTTCTCGTCGTCATAAGTCTTAGTCGCCATAAAAGCGTGGCTGAAATTAAGCAAAATCCCCGTCTCATCCCCCGATCAGGCCACCCCCGCCTCAACCCCCGCGCGCATGGCTAGGAAAACTTTCCTACCTTAGAACGATGCAACCATTCCTCCACATCATCTTATCCGACGGCGCCGCCAAAGCCGTATGCTGGACCCTCGTCCACTCCACCTGGGAAGGTATAGCCGCCGCCCTGCTCGCCGGCGCCATCATCCTAAGCACCCGCAAACAGGCCGCCGCCCTTCGCTATAATTTATTGACGGGCGTTCTCGTCCTCTTCGTGATAGGCGCAGGGAGCACCTTTTATTATGAGCTCTCCCGTCCCGGTTCACAGGCGCCATCCGGCTCATCAACCGCCTCCGTGCAGTCACCCGCCGCGGGCATCGCACCCTCGACAAACGCCAACACCGCACCGGCAGCACATGCCAATACCGCACACCCGGCACCCGCACCCAACGCTCAACCCGCGACATCCACCTACGTTTCGGCGACCCCGCTATTGCTCCAACGCACCGAAAACTATCTGAATACACATGCCCTCATGATCACCTTCATCTGGCTTATCTGCCTGGCTGCGCAATTGGTGCGGCTGTCCGGCGGCCTGTATCGGATCAACAGGCTTCGTAAAGGAGGTATGGTACCGCATGCACACTGGGAACAGCGGCTCATGGTGCTTGCCCATCGTCTCGGCATCAAAAGGACAGTCGTGCTGCTGCAATCCGGCAAAGTCCAGGCGCCCTCGGCCATCGGTTTTTTGAAACCGGCCATCCTGTTGCCGCTCGGCCTGTTGACACGGCTTTCGCCGGAACAGGTCGAGGCGATCCTGCTCCACGAACTGGCGCATATCCGTCGCAGTGACTATTTCGCCAACTTGCTATTGCACGTCACGGAAGCGATCTTCTTTTTCAATCCCGGTGTTCGTTGGATCGCTGCCCTCATCCGCCGCGAACGCGAAGCATGTTGCGACGATATAGTGCTGGTTGGCACCCCGGACCGAAACAACTATTTCGAGGCCGTGACCGACGACAACCACTAGCCAGGCCAGCCCGACCGAAACCAAACCCGGCCGCAGGCAGCCGCGCCCCACAGAATAAGTCGTATATTTGATTTTTACAAATCCCTGCGACGTGGAAACCATCACTCTGGAACAGTTCTATAAACAGCTGGGCGCCTCCGGGTTCGACCAGGACGCCCCAGGCTACCTTTTGCCCGACGGCATCACCCGCGAGATCGGCCACTTCAACGTATTCCGGAACGCCGACCTCGCCGGCAAGAGGAGGGAAAAAGCCGTGATGCCCTACAACCGAAGGGCTTATTACAAGATCAGCCTCATCCGCGCCGCCAGCACAGCCGAATACGCGGACAAGGTCATAGAGGTCGAAAAGAATGCCCTGCTGTTCGCGACACCCAAGGTCCCTTATAACTACACCCCCCGCGGCACCAACGAAGCCGGCTACTTCTGCATCTTCACGGACGAATTCATGGTCCAGACAAAAACCGGCGTCCTCATCGACGAGCTGCCCATCTTCAAGGCGGGCGGCTACCCCATCTTCCCGCTCAACACCCAGGAAGTAAAAGAGCTCGACGCAATTTTCCAAAAGATGTACAAAGAGCTCTCCTCCGACTATGTCTATAAATACGATCTCCTCCGCAACTACGTGATGGAGCTCATCCACTACGGGCAAAAGCTGCAACCCGCTACCGCCCTCTACCCGACACACAACGCCTCGGCCCGTGTCTCCACCCTGTTCATCGAATTGCTCGAACGGCAATTCCCAATCGAATCGATCAACCAGCGGCTTAGCCTTCGCACCGCCAAAGACTATGCGGACCGGCTGGCCATCCACGTCAATCATCTCAACAAAGTACTCAAGGAAAACACCGGCAAGACCACTACCGAGCTCATCTCCTCGCGGATCGCCCAGGAAGCCAAAATACTCCTGCGGCAAACCGATTGGAACGTGTCCGAGATCGCCTATAGTCTCGGCTTCGAAGAAGTGGCGCATTTCTCCAATTTCTTCAGAAAACACACGGCCGTCAGCCCGCTCGGTTTCCGGAACCCGCTGGCAAAAGCGTGACTACGACCGACACCCTCATCGTCGGCGCAAGCTTCTCCGGCCTGGCCTGCGCCGCCTGTCTGCGTCACCACCATATCGACTATCGTATCATCGAAAAACACGATCAGATCGCAACAACATGGCGCAACCACTACCACCGGCTTCATCTTCACACGCCTAAAATCGGCTCTAACCTCCCGTACAAAAAATTCGCAAACAATATTCCGCGCTATCCCAGTCGGCTGCAGGTGATCGATTACCTGGAGGACTACCAAAAGAAGTTCAATATCACACCGGAATTCAACACCGAGGCGCTCGGGATCAAACGCGAACGTGAAACCTGGATCACCCTAACGACCAAAGACACCTACGCATCGCGCAACATCATTATGGCGACCGGAACGTTCAGCAAACCCAAACCTCTTGATTTTCCCGGCCTCGAAACCTTCCCCGGTCCCGCCATCCATAGCAGCCAATATAAAACGGGCGAAACTTACCGCGGAAAAAATGTCCTCGTGGCCGGATTCGGCAACTCTGCCTGTGAGATCGCCATAGACTTGTACGAACAGGGCGCCACTCCTACGATGGCTGTCCGCTCACCCGTCAATATCGTACCCCGCGATCTCCTCGGTATACCTATTTTGCAGCTTAGTTACCTGCTGAGTCTGCTACCGCCGAACATCGCCGATAGGCTCAGCAGACCTGCCATCCAAATGGCCGTCGGCAACATCGAAGCCTTCGGTCTCCAACGCCAGGCCTATGGCGCGTTCGAACAGATCCGACGTGACATGAAGGCCCCGGTCCTCGACATCGGCACCATCGAACACATTCGCAAGGGCCACATCAGCATTCAAAAGGACATCGACCACATCGATCACAACACCATCCATTTCAAAAACGGCACAAAGAAAGACTTCGATGCCATCATAGCCGCTATCGGCTTCTATCGGAATTATGCGGAGATCGCACAGATAGAAAAAAGGCGTTTCGAAGATTTAAGCCAGCCCACGCAAAGACAACGGCACTTCGGCGAACAAGGTCTCTATTTCTGCGGCTTTTGGATCAGCCCCACTGGCCAGATCCGCGAGATCGCCCATGATGCCCGAAGGATCGCCCGGCACATTAAAGCGGGTCACCGGTCCCATTATCCGTCTTAAAGCTTTCGGATTGGAACGCGACAAAAACTGCCGTCCAGCTTCCCTTCGAAGGGAAATGGAACAGCAACGCACCGTCCTGGTATACCCCGTTGTCTTTGTAAAAAGAACCCTTGGGATTCCCCTGGTTCATGTGGATATCGTGCGTACCCTTGCTGGGGTTGATCTCGGGGAACACCTCATCCGCGCCGCTGGCATCCTGCCAGTGCTGACCAAAGACGTACAACACTGCCGTGGGATCGCTGATGGCCGCCTGCACGATGATATCGAGCTGATCATTGAGATCGGTACTCGTGCCCGCCTGGGTACCGCTAAGCGGCTTCATCGCACTCGGAGGAAAAAGATTCATCCGCACAAAATCCAGCGCCAGGCCGCCGGGCTTGGACGCCAGCGGTGTATTCCCCATCGGCAAGGAAGCAGCAAGGATCGCATTGGTAATGGGATGCTGGAAATCGGTGGTAGAGTAATATAAGACCTGGCTGGGCGGCGTAGTACTCTGGGTGTTGACGGCAGCCCGCTGCGGATCGTTGCCGGGGTTGAGCAGCATATGATAATGCTCATCTTTCGTCGTGGCCAGCCTGCGGGCAAAAACTCTTCCGGCAAGAACACCGTAATTGGGGATAGGCATAGGAAAAAATTTAGATTCGCAAGATAGTTTAACCCGCGTGAAAAAAACACAACCCGTCCTGCCGCCCCGGCAGCCCGCAATCATCCGCGCGCCCCACCAGCCCCAGCTACGCCGCACACTCCCGCGCATAGCCGCGCAAAAAGCCGCGCATCGACATCCTCCAACGCCGCGATCAATGACCCGCGATCGCGTCATGTTGATCAAAAACTCGCATGGCTTAAAAATACCACCAATCACATAATATTTAGTATTATTGACCAAATAACCGCATGAACGCCCAACCCTTGCCATCCAAACCGCATTACCCCATCCTCGATGGCTTGCGCGGTGTCGCCTCCTTCCTCGTCGTCCTGATGCATGTCTGTGAAGCACATTCGACCAGTTCCCTGGATATGTTCATCAACCATGGATATCTTGCCGTCGACTTCTTCTTCCTGCTCTCCGGTTTCGTCATCGGATATGCGTACGACGATCGCTGGTCGAAGATGACACTCTCGGGGTTCTTCAAACGCCGGCTGATCCGTCTCCAACCCATGGTCGTCATGGGCTCGGTGATCGGCGCCATCTTCTTCTATTTCCAGGATTCTAACATCTGGCCCGCCATCCATACCGTCCCCGTTGGGAAAATGTTGCTCATCATGGTCATTGGCGCCACGCTCATCCCCATACCCACCTCCATGGATATCCGCGGCTGGCAGGAGATGCATCCGCTGGACGGTCCTGCCTGGTCCCTCTTTTTTGAATACATCGCCAACATCCTCTACGCCCTGTTCGTACGCCGCTTCTCCAAAACAGCGCTTTCGATCCTCGTCTTCATCGCCGCCGTCGTCCTCGTTCAATATGCCGTCTGTAGCGACTCCGGCGACCTCATCGGCGGCTGGTCCATCACCGGCCCGCAGCTGCGCATCGGGTTCACCCGGCTGATCTTTCCCTTCTTCGCCGGTCTCCTCCTTTCCCGAACGATCAAAACGACCTCTATACCCCACGCCTTTCTCTGGTGCTCCATCCTGCTCACCATCTTCCTCGCCGTGCCCCGTATCGGCGGCGACACCCATCGCTGGTGGAACGGTCTCTACGAAGCCGCCGTCATCATCCTCGTTTTCCCGCTCATCGTCTACTTGGGCGCCGGCGGCAAATTGTCGACAAAATTTTCCGGCCGCGTTTGCAAATTCTGCGGCGATATCTCCTATCCGCTTTACATCACCCACTATCCGCTGATCTATACCTATACGGCCTGGCTAAGTGATCACCGCCACGCCCCACCGTCGCAATTCCTGCCACGCATCATCCTCACCGTCGGCAGCGCCATCCTGATTGCCTACGGCTGTCTGAAACTCTACGATGAACCCCTCCGCCGCTGGCTTCAGAAACGCTGGGCCTCAAAGTAGGTCCACGCGGACCATTTTCTCACCAGGCTTTACTGGTGTGTATCCGGGGATATCGGGGCGCAGATATAACAAAAGACAGCCCACGACCATAACAAAGCTCACCAGCGGATGCCAAAAGGCCAGTACCGCCGCGAATTGAAACAACGAACATATGTGCGAAATTGGCCCAGATCAGTCTCCAGCTTGCACCGATCTCCTTTTTCAGCAGATAGTGATGATTCACCCATACCACCGCTACGAACAGATAGCTGGCGATATAGCTCACCCACGTCGGCCACATATGTACAAATGCCTTGAGGCTCGCTTCTTCGGGCCTCTTCAGCTCCAGGACCATGATCGTAATGATGATGGCGAAGACCCCGTCTGAAAAAGCATTTACGCGTTCGAGACTAGGTGTATTCGTTGCCGCCGCCCTCGCGCCGGCCGCAAAGATTACAATATCCTGCCCACCGCATTCCGGGCCGATAAGATCGGCCACACCTCATTATGGATCTTATGCCCGATGAGCGCGCCTTCATAAAGGGCATAGATCTCATCAGCGAATGGCTCCTGGTGAACCGGTGCCAGCAATTCGAAGAGCAGGCCCCGCACGGTATCCTTCTCTTTCTTGATCTGCATCCGCGCCCGTTTGTCCCCATCGGGCATCTCATAAACGATATTCAGAAAATGACAGCCAAAGAATTCCGGCTTGGCGACAAGACCCGCGAGATGGTCGAAGAT
>JAICXX010000134.1 GCA_025934485.1 Chitinophagaceae bacterium | reverse complement strand
GACAACGGCGATTTTTCCGGCAAGGTCTTCGTCAACGAAAAGGGACCCGTCGCGTCGTCCATTTCCGCAGCCCCGCCCATTGCCACCGGCTCCGGTGTCTCCTCCGGCTCTGCCGGCGGCCCCCCGGACTATGCTACCCTCGAGGCCAACGCCGCCCCCACCTCCCACGGCATCCGCGTCACCGTCCCCGCCCGCGGCGCCGTTTTCCTCGTGATCGCGAAATAGCGCCGCCCGGCCGAACCGGCCCGGCGGCATCTGCGTCACCCAGCCCCGGCCACAAACCTTATGCCACGCAGCCCCCATTTTCCCTTTCTCGTAACCGGCGAACCCAAGATCTTTCTTTGAGCTCAAAGAATTTCCCTACCTTCGCCGTCTCGTTCTTTACTTTAATGATCATTTTCAGGTGAGCATTCTCCGCAAAAGAGAATGCTATTAAAAAGGAACCGTGTGAAATTCACGGGCTGTTGCGCAACTGTAAAGCCAGATACTTGCCTGAAGATCGGACGAATGCTTTCGCAGTTTAAAGCAGAAGTCAGGTTCAGCCCCGAAACGAAGCAAGATCGCAATGGGAGATTGTTCCTCTCTTACACTTAAAGTCCTTTGATTGGACTTAGACTCCGGAAGCATACTCAAGAAATTGTAAAGACATTAAATCATTTAATGTTTAACTTAAAAATTTTTGTGTATGCTGACAAACAACCTGGGCTACCCCCGCGTGGGCGCCCGTCGGGAACTAAAAAAGGCCTGTGAACAATACTGGACAGGCCAGATCACCCGGCAACAGCTATTTCTCGTTGCAAAAAATCTCCGCGAAAAACATTGGCGGCTGCAACAGCAAGCGGGCATCGACCTGGTCCCCTGCAATGACTTCAGCTTCTATGACCATGTCCTCGACACCTCGCTGCTGCTCGGTGTCATTCCCGAGCGCTATACCCCCGTGGTCACCGACGTACTGGACAACGCCGAGATCGATCTCTATTTCGCCATGGCCCGTGGCTATCAGAAAGATGGCCTCGACATCACCGCCATGGAAATGACTAAATGGTTCGATACCAACTACCATTACATCGTACCCGAGTTCACCGTAAAACAGGAATTCAAACTCTTCTCGACCAAGCTGTTCACCGAGACCAGCGCCGCGACCGCCGTGCTGGGCAAAGCGCCCAAACCCGTAATCCTCGGCCCCGTTTCCTATCTGCTGCTGGGTAAGGAAAAAGAAGCCGGCTTCGATCGCATCAACCTGATAAAAAAGCTCGTCCCCGTCTATGTCGAGCTTCTCAATAAGCTCAAGGACGACTATAAAACTGATTGGGTCCAGCTCGATGAACCCTTCCTCGCGCTCGACCTCACCGAAAAACAGCGTAACGCCTTTATCTATGCCTACGAGTTTATCCGTGACCGTTGCCCTCATATCAAGATCCTCCTCGCAACCTATTTCGAGTCACTGGCCGACAACACCGCGCTGGCAACCAGCCTGCCGGTCTGCGCCCTCCACCTCGATCTCGTGCGCGCCCCTGAACAGCTCGATGCCGTACTCGCCGCAGCGCCCGAAAAGCTCACCCTCTCTCTCGGCGTAGTCGACGGCCGCAATATCTGGAAGAACAACTATCAACGCTCGCTCGATCTTATCGAAAAAGCAACGAAAAGGCTCGGTGCCGATCGCGTCTTCATCGCTCCCAGCTCTTCTCTCCTGCATACTCCCTTCGATCTGGACCTGGAAACGGCCCTGCCCGATGAGGTCAAAAATTGGCTGGCTTTCGCCAAACAAAAATTGCAGGAGATCGATGATCTGCGGACGATCGCGGCCAGCAGCGTAAACAGCACGCACTTCGATGCCAACCCCGTTGCCAAAGCGTTGCTCGATCGAAATCAGGAAGCCATTCAAAGCCGTCGTACCAGCGACCTGATCCACAAACAATCCGTCAAGGAGCGGGTCGATGCCATCCGCGAAAGCGACTCGAGGCGCAAAAACCCCTTTCCCAAACGTCAGGAAGCGCAGCTCAAGCTTTACAGGCTACCCCTTTTCCCGACCACGACCATCGGCTCCTTCCCCCAAACGGGCGAGATTCGCCAACTGCGTGCGAAGCTCAAAAAAGGTGAACTCACAGAAGCTCAATACGACAAAGCCATCGAAACGGCCACCATCGAAGTCATCCAGTGGCAAGAGGACATCGGCCTTGACGTCCTCGTTCATGGCGAGTTCGAGCGCAACGATATGGTCGAATACTTCGGTGAACAGCTCGAAGGATTTATCTTCACGCAAAACGGTTGGGTCCAGAGCTATGGCAGCCGTTGCGTGAAGCCGCCTATCATCTTCGGCGATGTGAGCCGTCCCCGCGATATGACGGTCCGTTGGACCGGCTTCGCGCAAAAACACACCAAAAAGCTCATGAAAGGGATGCTCACCGGACCGGTGACGATCCTGCAATGGTCTTTCGTCCGCGATGACCAGCCCCGTTCCGTTACGACGAACCAGATCGCCCTCGCGATCCGCGACGAGGTGGCGGCCCTCGAAAAGGCCGGCATCAAGGTCATCCAGATCGATGAGCCGGCGATCCGCGAAGGCCTGCCCTTGCGGAAAAAAGATCGCGCCGTATACCTGGATTGGGCCGTGAAGGCCTTCCGCATTTCCGCGAGCGGCGTGAACGACGAAACACAGATCCACACGCATATGTGCTATAGCGAATTCAACGATATCATCAAGCACATCGCCGCCATGGATGCAGACGTCATCACGATCGAGACTTCGCGTTCCCAAATGGAGCTGCTCGAAGCCTTCGCCGGCTTCAAATATCCCAATGAGATCGGCCCGGGAGTATACGATATTCATTCGCCCCGGATTCCCACGGTACAGGAGATGGAGGCCCTCCTCGAAAAGGCCGCCGCGCTGCTGCCGGCCCGCAACCTCTGGGTCAACCCGGACTGCGGCCTCAAGACCCGCAAATGGCCCGAGACGAAACAGGCCCTGATCAACATGGTCCAGGCAGCCCGTGAGCTGCGTAAGGTTCTGGCTTAAAAAATAAGGGTCCCAACGGTAGTTGGGACCCTTTATTTAACTGCACGGGCTGCGTATGGTTGATAATAACGGTTTGGCGGTTCACCCGTCATATGGGATAAAAACCGTAAGTTTGATCAGCGAACCGCCAGTAAGCCAACCAGCAAAAAATGACCGTCGAAAAATACCTCCCATCCAGCCGGCTCCGTCCGTTCATCCAGTCCTTCCTCTTCATCGAGACGCAGGAAGAACGCGACAATACCGTCCTGCCGGACACCTCGATGTTCATGGCCCTGCGCTACAAAGGTAACGTCAGCATAGGCGGCATCGGCGCCACCGCGAACGTCCCTGTTGCCGTCCTCTCGGGTATACGCGATTCATCAAAAAGCATCCATTACCACGGGAATACCGCCAACCTGCTCATCGGCTTCGCCCCCGGCGCGGCCGCCGCATTTTTTCACGAACCGGTAAACGAGCTCTACGACCAGTCGGTCCCCATCGACTACCTAAGAAATGCCGCCGTCTTCGCCACACTCGCGGAAAAACTAGCCGAAAACCCCACAAAAAAGGAACAGCTTGCAATGGTCGAAGCGACATTGTTGTCAAAGCTCATCAAACCCGCGCCAGATCCCCTCGTGGCCGCCGCCGTCAATACCATCAAACAATCCGACGGCAATGCGAAAATAGCCGCCCTCGCCCATCAACTATACATTAGCCGCGACGCCCTCGAAAAGCGGTTCCGCGCGTCCATCGGTACTTCCCCCAAACATTTCTCCTCCATCCTCCGGCTTCGCAAAGCGATCGCGGTCCATGAGCCCGGCAAAAGCCTCACGGATGTTGCGCTCACTGCGGGCTACTATGACCAGGCACATTTTATCCGCGACTTCCGTGCATTCACGGGACAGCCACCGAAACAGTTTTTCAACCAGCACAATTTTTGGTAGAGCATAAGGCTCACAACCCCACGACCCCGCTCCGCCGCTCCATCAGCACCGTATCCCGCCAAACCCCATCCATCGCCCCGATACGCTCCCGCGTTCCTACCTGTCGGAACCCGCAATGCTCGTGAATACGCAAGCTCGGAACATTCTCAGGAAAGATACTCGCCTGCAAGGTCCAGATTCCATTACGCTCGCTCTCTTCAACAAGTGCGCCGAGTAGCCGCAAACCCATACGCCGGCCCCGCGAGCTTGCCCGGACATAGACGCTAACCTCGGCCACACCGGCATACACCTGCCTGCCCGACACCGGTGACAACGCCGCCCAACCAGCTACGAGCCCGTCATCGCCAATAACGACCAAGCGGCTATGCGCTAGATGCCCCCGGTCCCAGTCGGCCCACGCCGGCGCCTCGGTCTGGAAAGTCGCATGCCCCGTGGCAATGCCCTCCTCATAGATAGCTTTTACCTCCGGCCAGTGCTCAGCCCCTAAAGAAATGATTTGCATTGGATTGAAAAATTACAAAAAAGCTGTAACATACACGTAAATCCTCCCGTCTTAGAGCCGTTAAACCCACCTCCCCCATGATCAGGAACTATCTCAAGGTCGCATTCCGTAACCTGTGGAAAAGCAAAGGTTTCTCGGCTATCAATATCATCGGACTGGCCGCCGGCCTCGGCGTCTGCCTGCTCATCGTATTATATGTGCTTGACGAACGCAGCTACGACCGCTATAACGTCAACGCCGACCGCATCTACCGTCTCGACGCCGACCTCTACTTCAACAATACCCAATTCACCGCCGCCGTCGCCCCCCGACCCATGGCCCAAACCCTGGTCCATGACTACCCCGACTTTATCGCGATGGTTCGTTTCAACAACTTCGGCGACGTCATGGTCAAAAAGGGCAATAACTGGATTCAGGACCACCGCTCCGTTTATGTCGACTCCACGTTTTTCAAGGTTTTCACCGTGCCGATGATCGCCGGTGATCCCAATACCGCCCTCAATGAACCCCATTCCCTCGTGATCAATGAAACCACCGCAAAAAAATATTTCAACAGCACAGATGTGGTCGGTAAGACCCTCGAGCTCGAAGATCACCGGATTTGTAAGATCACCGGCGTTATTCAGGACATCCCCATACAATCCCATTTTCATTTCAACTTCCTCCGCCCCCTCCGCGATGGCTACAATCAAAATGATCAGAACGATTGGCTCAGCAACAACTACGAAAGCTATGTCCTCGTCAGACCCGGCGTAAGCCGCGAAACCCTGCAGGATCAGCTCAATCGCACCGTCAATAGCAACATGGGGCGGCAGCTGCAGCAAGCTGTTCATGCCTCTCTCAGTGATCTGGAGAAACAAGGCGGCCACTTCCGCTATGTCCTCATGCCCCTTACCGACATCCACCTGCATAGCAACAAAAGCGCCGAATTCGAACCCAATGGTAACATCAACTATGTATACATCTTTTCGTTCATTGCCATCCTCATTATGGTGATCGCCTGCGTGAACTTCATGAATCTCAGCACGGCGCGCTCTGCGAATAGAGCTAAAGAGGTCGGCATTAGAAAAGTCGCCGGTTCCACCAAAACATCGTTGATCTTTCAATTCCTCACGGAGTCGGTTCTCATCAGCTTCATCTCGGCGATCCTGGCGCTTGGCCTCGCCCTGCTCCTGATGCCCATGTTCAATAACCTCGCCGGTAAAGAGCTCCACGCCGGTATGCTTTTCTCCGGCCGCATCCTCTCGATCCTGCTATCCCTCGTCATTTTGGTCGGTTGTCTGGCCGGTAGCTATCCCGCCTTTTATCTTTCTTCCTTCCAGCCGATAAAAGTCCTCAAAGGATCCGTTGCCTCCGGCTTTAAAGGAAGTCTGTTAAGAAACATCCTCGTCGTGGGCCAGTTTTGGATCTCTATCTGCCTGATCATCGGTACTCTGGTGATTTACCGGCAGCTTGACTTTATCCGGTCCAGGCAGGTGGGGTTCGACCGCGATCAGGTGTTGCTGATAAAAAATGCCTACACCGCCGGCGACCCGATCCTCAATTTCCGTAAGGAGCTAAAACAGATCGCCGGTATCAAAGATGCGACGCTCACCGGCGATATCCCCAGCGAAGGCAATACGTTTAGCCAGAATGGATGGTTCCGCGACGTCTCGATGGATGCGAAAGGGGTCGTAGTCATGACCAATATGTTCGTGGATGAAGACTATGTTCCCACCCTGGGTATGAAGATGGTCAAGGGCCGCAACTTCGACCCAAAAGATTTTGCCACCGACTCCCTTGGCGTCATCGTCAACGAAGCTACCGTAGAACTCCTGGGCTGGAAAGATCCGCTCAACCAAAAGATCTATCGCCCCGACTTCCGGAAAAGCACACCGTCCAATCTGGTGCCAGAGGAATTCCATGTCGTCGGCGTTGTCAAAGACTTCAACTACAACTCGATGCACGAAAAGGTGCTGCCCATGATCATGCAGCTCTCCGATAGCCGCGGCATGCTCGCCATTCGCTTCCAGGGCGGAAATATTCCCTCCCTGCTGCACCAGGTAGAAGACCGGTGGAATAAGATGGCGAACGGCGTACCCTTCGCCTATACGTTTATGGACAACGATTTCAACCAGCTCTATCGCGCCGACCGGCAAACCGGCCAGGTCTTCATCACCTTCGCCGTTTTTGCCATACTCATCGCCTGTCTCGGTCTCTTCGGCCTCGTGACCTACGCCGCCGAACAACGCACGAAAGAGATCGGTATCAGGAAGGTGCTCGGCGCATCTACCGGCGGTCTCATGACCCTGCTGAGCCGCGACTTCGTCAAGCTGGTGCTCATCGCCTCGCTGATCGCTTTCCCCGCAGCCTGGTGGGCCATGAACCAATGGCTGGAAAGTTTCGCCTACCGCGTCGGCATCAGCTGGTGGATCTTTGTAGTGGCAGGCATGGCGGCGATCCTCATTGCCCTGCTCACCGTCACGACCCAAACGATCCGTGCGGCCCTTGCCAATCCCGTCCGTAGCCTTCGATCAGAATAAAAAGGTCAGAAGAAGAAATAAAACCAGTTCTATGATAAAGAATTATCTCAAGGTGGCCCTGCGCAATCTTTGGAAAAGCCGCGGCTTTACCGCCATCAATATCACCGGCCTGGCCGTCGGACTTTGTGGTTGCCTGCTCATCGTTCTCTATGTCAGGGACGAGCTGAGTTACGATAAACATTATACGTATGCTGATCGTATTTATCGTCTCGATGCCGACATCTATTTCAACAATACCCTGTTCAACAGCGCCACCTCGCCCAAACCCATGGCGCCGCAACTGGTAAAAGATTATCCTCAGGTGGTCCAAATGACGCGGATCAGCTACTTCAATTCTCCCACCGATATCATGATCAAAAAGGGCAACAGTTGGGTCCAGGACCACCACCTCGCTTTCGCCGACTCGACCTTCTTTAAAGTCTTCACCCTGCCGATGATCGCCGGTGACCCCAACACCGCGCTCGATGAACCGCATTCGATCGTCATCGACGAATCAGCCGCCAGAAGATATTTCAACAGCACGGATGTCGTGGGCAAAACCCTCGAGCTGGAGGATAGAACGATTTGTAAGATCACCGGCGTTATGCGCGACATGCCTCGCCAGTCGAGCTTTCACTTCAGCTTTATCCGTCCCCTGCACGATTCCTGGAGCGGCGACGACCAGCAATGGATCAATAATTCCGCACAGAGCTACATCCTCGTCCGGCCGGGAACAGATCGCGGATCCTTACAAAAAGACGTCGACGCTACCACGGATAACTATGTCAGCCGCGCCCTGGAGGCTCAGCTGCACATTACGACGCAAGGCATGAAACAGCAGGGAGGCCATATCCGCTATCATCTCATGCCCCTCACCGACATCCATCTGCATTCGAACAAATCCTATGAATTCGAGGCGAATGGCAACAGCAGCTATATCTATGTCTTCTCATTCATTGCTGTTCTCATCCTGATCATCGCTTGCGTGAACTTCATGAACCTCAGCACGGCCCGCTCCGCGAATAGAGCCAAAGAGGTCGGCATCCGCAAAGTCGCCGGCTCCACTCGCGAAAACCTGATCTTTCAGTTCCTTACGGAATCCATGCTCCTTACTTTTTTATCCATGCTCCTGGCCCTCGGCTTCGCGGTGCTCGTGCTACCCATGTTCAATACCCTTTCCGGAAAGGAGCTGCATACCACGATCCTCTTCTCCCCGCGGTTCATCGCATTGCTCGCCGCCTTGGTCATAATAGTCGGCTGCCTCGCCGGCAGCTACCCCGCCTTCTATCTTTCTTCGTTCCAACCGATCAAAGTGCTCAAAGGTGCGACAAGCACAGGTTTCAAGAACAGCTGGCTTCGCAGCAGTCTCGTCGTTTTTCAATTTTTCATCAGTATAGCGCTCATCGTCGGCACCCTGGTGATCTATCGCCAGCTGAACTATATCCGTAACAGAGAAATAGGCTTCGACCGCGACCAGGTCCTCGTGATACACAACACCGGCTCGATAGGCGATGGGATCAACACCTTCCGCAACGAATTGCAGCAGCTCTCGGGAGTTGCCGGCGCCACCCTGGCAAGCGACCTGCCTACGCAGGGCAGCGGCTACAATCAAACGGGCTGGTCCCGGACCGCCTCCATAGATGCGAAATCCGTGGTCGTCGTCACAGATCTCGAGATCGACGAAAATTACGTTCCAACGTTAGGCATGAAGGTTCAAAAAGGTCGCAACTTCGACCCAAAACATTTCGGCACCGACTCGTTGGGTGTCCTCGTTAACGAAGCCACAGTACGGCTCCTGGGCTGGAAAGACCCCTTAACGGAAAACCTATACAATAACTTCGACAACGACGGAAAGCCTCGTCCCTATCATGTCGTCGGCGTCCTCAGGAATTTCAACTACAATTCGATGCATGAAAAAGTCGGACCCGTAGTCCTCCGGCTTGCGGATCGCCGCCAAACCATGGCAGTCCGGCTCACCCCCGGCGACATGTATGCGAAAGTCGGGCAAATAGAATCGAAATGGAAGGCATTATTCCCCGGCATGCCCTTTAGCTATACCTTCATGGACAACGATTTCGACAAGCTATACCACGCCGAGGCACGCACCGGTAGCGTCTTCATCACCTTCGCGGTCTTCGCCATCCTCATCGCCTGTCTCGGCCTCTTCGGCCTCGTCACCTATGCCGCCGAACAACGTACAAGAGAGATCGGGATAAGAAAGGTCCTCGGCGCCAGCACGAGTGGCCTCATGTCCCTCCTCAGCAAAGATTTCCTGAAATTGGTGTTGATCGCCTCACTCATCGCCTTCCCCGTTGCCTGGTGGGCCATGAACAAATGGCTGGAAAGCTTCGCCTATCGCACCGGCATCAGCTGGTGGATCTTCCTCGCGGCAGGGCTCACGGCCATCGGCATCGCACTCGTCACCGTAAGTATCCAAACCCTCCGCGCCGCCGTTGCTAACCCCGTTAAAAACCTCCGGTCCGAGTAGTCCTACTCCTCCTTAAGCGAGTCCACAGGATTCGCCCGCGCCGCCCGCCAGCTCAACCACGACGTGGTACCAAACGTCACGACGAGCAGGGCGGGTATCGGCGCAAGCAATAGCCACCAGCTCAGCGGCGCGCGAAAGGCATACCCCTGCATCCACTCGAAGATCATCCAAAACGAAAGCGGCAACGCCACCACCGACGCCAGCAGCAGCAACCGGATCAGATCCTTCGACAGCAGACCTACAATACCCGCCGATGAAGCCCCCAGCACTTTTCGGATGCCGATCTCGCGCGTTCTTCGCGCCGCCGCATGCGCCGTGAGCCCCAGCAGGCCAATGAGGCCGATAAAGATCGCCAGCGCGCTAAACAATGTCGTCACCCGTGCAAACACCCGGTCATTCTGATATTGCCGGTCATAGAATTCATCGAGGAAGAAATAATCGAACGAGGATTCGGGGAAAAGCCCGCTCCATACCCGCTGCACCTGGTCGACCATTTGCGTCATGTCCCGCGTTGCCAGCCGGATCGAAACATACCTCACGGGCACCCAGGGATAGTCCGGGTCCATGAAAAGGATCACCGGCGTATAGGCCTGCTGCAGCCCCTGCTGATGATAATCCCGGATAACACCGATCACCTTATCTGTCCTGCCCTTATTGACCTCCAGCCATACCTGCTGACCGATGGCCGCTTCCGGGGATGCAAAACCCAATGCCCGCGCCGCCGACTCGTTAAGCACAAGTCCCGTACTGTCCGTAGGCCGCGCAGGATCAAAACCCCGGCCGGCGATTAGCTGTGGTTGGTAGATCGGCATAAAATCGGCGTCGACTTTTAACATCTCATACAATTTCTCTTCGTTTTTATCAGCACCAAACCTGCGATTTGCCAGAAACTCACCCACCTCCCTGCCCGGCACAGCCCCGGACATCGTCACCCCCGAAACCCCAGGCAACCCACGCAGCCTGTTCTTCAACGCTGTTGTTTTCTCTTCCAGGCCCGAGCTGCTCACCGGGCTCTTGATCACCAATGTCTGCTCCACCCGCACCCCCGTATCCTGGTTGCGCATATAAACCAGCTGCCGGTATACCGCCAATGTCCCCGCGATCAGCAAAAAGCTCAGAATAAACTGGAACATCACCAGCCCTTTTCGCAACAAGACTCCCCCCTTCGAAAACGAATAGCGGCCTTTCAGCACCGTTATAGGCTGAAAACGCGCCAGCACAAAAGCAGGGTAGAGGCCGGATAACGTCACGGCAACAAGATAGACCAGCCCCACGCGCGCCCAAAACGCCGCATTGGCCATGGCGGCATAATCACGGTCGCTGCCCAGCCACCGCGGCAACAACACACCCGCGGTCATCGCCAGCACGAGTCCCAGCACCAGCGCCGGCAGACCCAAAAGCAACGACTCGAGCAAGAACTGACCGATCAGTTGCCATGGCCGCGCTCCGCTCACCTTACGCATGCCCACCTCCTTGGCCCGTTGCAAGGCTTTCGCCGTAGATAGGTTTATATAGTTGATACAGGCGATCAGCAGGATCACATAGGCGAGCATATTCAGGAATGCCACGGCCCGCCGGTTACCCTTGACTTCGATCTCGTTGGGTTTCGCGGGTTGCAAATGGATGTCCTGTAAAGGGATCAATTTGATCCCCCATTTGGAATCTTTCATCGCCGGTCCGTCTTTATAGGCTTCCGCCAAGGCTGGAAAACCGGCTTCTACCGTAGCAGGCGACGCTCCGGGCACCAGCTTGACAAACGTATAGCTCTCGTGTAAGTACCATGTCTTCTGCACCCAGGACGATGACGTAGCCCAGCTCAGCAGCATGCTGAATTGCATGGTGGAGTTTGCGGGCGGATCGGCAAAAACGCCGGTAACCGTACACGGAAACACCGTCGACATGGTGATGACTTCCAGTGGCTCGCCAATGGGATCGCTATCCCCAAAGTATTTCCTGGCTGCCGATGCGCTGATGACCACGGAATTGACCTCCCGCAGCGCCGTGTTTTTATCCCCACGCAACCAGGTATAAGGAAAAAAGGAAAAGAAATTGCTGTCGGCAAAACATACATGCGCCTCGCGGAACCGGATATTCCCGCGCCGGACGACCCGCTCGCTATTGCTCCAGTTGATCCGCGTGTAGTCGGCGATCGCCGGAAAATGTTTTTTTAACGCCAGGGCATAACCGTTGGTGCTGGTCGCCCAGTCGTCGGTCATCGTATTGCCCTTATAAAACTGGCTCTCCACTCTATAGATCGCCTCGCCGGGCGGGATCAGCATCCGGTCATAGCTTCGTTCATAGCGAACATAGATGCTGATGCCGATAAAGGCCGCCAGGCCGAGCCCTAGTCCAAAGATGTGGATGATGGTGCTGGCCCCGCCCCGTACCACGTTGCGAAAGGCCGTCTTGAGATAGTTGCGGAACATATGGAAATATACGAAATGCGGTCCACTATTTGTGGGAATCACCCCATGCGTACCATTACATTGGAAGAACATTTTGCCAACCCCTCATTTTTCGAAGGCCCGGGCCGCGAATTTGCCGAACAAGCCCGCCAACCCCATCATCCCATGGCCGCCGTTCCCGGCAAGCTCCTCGATCTCGGCGCGGCCCGTCTCGCGGAAATGGATGCCGCCGGCATCGATATGCAGATCCTCTCTATCAATGCTCCCGGCGTAGAGCAACTGGACGCCGACCACCAGATCGCATTGGCAAAAGAGTCCAATGAATATGTCGCCGCGGCCGTGGAGGCCCATCCGGATCGCTTCGCCGCCTTCGCCGCCTTACCCGTTGCAAAACCCGAGCTGGCCGCAAACGAGCTAAAGACGCTAGTCCGGGACAAGAGCTTCCGCGGCGCCGTCATCAATGGCCATACCCGTGGCCGTTATCTCGACGACAAATTCTTCTGGCCAATCCTGGAGACCGCTGAAGCCATCGATGCCCCCATCTATCTGCATCCCACGCCACCGCCTCAGCCGGTGATCGACGCCTGGTTCGGCGGCTTTTCACCCATGGTCACGGGGATGCTCGCGCGTGCCGGCTATGGCTGGCACATCGAAACGGCTATCCACGTCGTCCGGCTGATCATCGGCGGCGTATTCGACCGTTTCCCGAACCTGCAGATCATCGTCGGCCATATGGGCGAGACCCTTCCTTCCATGCTGCAACGCATGGACCGGTCCCTCGGCCAGCCGCTGACGAAACTCAAACGCCCGGTGTCCGCCTATCTTCGCGAAAACGTCTATTACACCTTCAGCGGCTTTAACTATACGGCCGTCTTCCTCAACCTGCTGCTGGAAGTGGGCGTCGATCGCATCATGTTTTCAGCAGACTATCCCTATTCTTCGATGGAAAAGGCCCGTAGTTTCCTCGACAATCTGCCTGTAAGTACCGACGACCGGGAACGGATCGCCCACGGCAATGCCGCCCGCCTCCTGGATCTATAGGGCTGGCATTCCCTTTGTACAAGGACAAGTATGTCATCGCGTTCTCTCTTACTGTGTATCTTTTTGCTCACCCCCGGCCTCTTTGTCCATGCGCAAACGCACAAAGAGAAAAAAGCCCGCAAAACCCACCTGGAATATTCCCTGGATACGGTGATGCAGAAGATCGACGACATGTACACCACCCTCAACAGCATCAACTCGTTCCGGCTAAAACATTTCGATACCGCCAATATCCGCCGCCAGCTCGGCGACATCGATAGCACCCTCGATCTCATCCGTGACAACCTCACGGGCAATATGGTTACCGAATACAAAAAGATCCTGCTCGACGAATACGTGCTCGGTGACATCCGCAACCAGCTACAGCAATGGCGTAATGAGCTGTTTCAATACAACAACAATCTGGCGAAGATGAGTGCGGAAACCGCCGCCTTCGCGCAGGATACCGTCCTCCGGCAGCTGATCACCGACAGCCTCTACCGCGAGATGTACCTCGACGAACTGCACGAGCTGGGGCGCAAATGGGCCGCTGCCCGAAAAAACACAGATACCAGCCTCGCCCGTGTAAACGCCCTCCAATCCGCGATCTCCAAACCCTGGTTTCAAACCCTCGATCTTATCACCGAAGTGCAATCCCTCAAGGGGCAGATCGCCGGCGTCCTCTTCAGCAAGGAATATCCTTTTATCTGGGAATCGCAAAACGACACGAGCCGCATAGGCAACCTGGAAGCAAGATCGTTCCGCTCGGAAAGCGGACTGGTTGGTTATTTCTGGCGCCGGAACTGGGGTTACTATATCTATGCGCTGATCATCGGCGCGCTGTTCTTCTATTGGACCTGGAACAACTTCCGCCGCATCTATCACCCTAAGGTCGCCGCCCCCCAACCCGCTCCCGGCCAACCTGCAGCAGTGCAGCCCGTTCCCGCGACGGTCACGCCGCCAGACCCCGAAACCACTCGCCGCATCGCCGAGCTCCATTTACATTATCTCTACCCTAATCCCACCTTAGCCGCCCTCGTCGTCGCGCTCAATATCTTACCCCTGCTTAATTTCAACGCCCCGACCTCCTTCACCCAGTTGGGCCAGTTCCTCCTGCTCATCGTCGTCAGCATCCTCTTCTTCCTGAAATGGCCGCGACGACACTTCGTAGCATGGATATACATCGCCCTGCTATATATTCTCTTCGTCGGGACCGGAGCCGCGCTGGTGCCCAAACAAGGCGCCCGCATCTGGTTGCTGCTGCTGTCCGTAGGCTCCATCGTCCTGGTCTGGCATTCGGTCCGTCGTATTCTGCCCTTCCTGCCATATCCCCGGCTCATCAAAGCCGCCATGTGGGTATTCCTGGCACTCAACTTTTTTACGATCATTTGTAACATCACCGGCCGCCTCAGCCTGTCCAAATTACTCAGCACAAGCGCCATCTTCGGCCTGGTCCAGATGGTATTGCTCACCGTTTTTATGGATTGTGTGCTGGAAGGCCTTAAGCTCCAGACGCTAAAGACCCGGCTCGAAGAGCAAAGCGGCCGGACGGCAAACCGCATCACCCTTTTCGACAAGATGCAAAAAGGCATGTATCGCCTGCTGCTGTTCATTGCCGTGATTACCTGGTTCGTCGCCTTCACCATCAACCTGAATGTCTATGATCCGCTCTACACCGCCGCGACACGCGTCTGGAATCATACGGTGAAATTCGGCTCGATCCAATTCCAGATCGGCAATGTCCTGCTTTTTATCTTCATCCTCTATCTCTCGAATGTCCTGCAGAAATACATCGGCTTCCTCTATGGCTCGGATGGCGAGAAACCCGTTGCGCATGCCGGCAAGAAGGGCGGTCGCCTCGTCATGATCCGCCTCATACTCATCATCGCCGGCTTCCTCATTGCCATCGCCGCCTCGGGCCTGCCGATCGACCGGATCACCATCGTGCTGGGCGCCCTCGGCGTAGGCATCGGCCTCGGATTGCAGAATATCGTCAACAACCTGGTTAGTGGGATCATCCTCATCTTCGAACGACCGTTCCAGATCGGCGATTACATCGAGCTCAATGGGAAAAAAGGTGTCGTCCGCGATATCGGCATCCGCTCAAGCCGCATGGTGACCGAACAAGGTACCGAGATCATCATGCCCAACGGCGACCTGCTCAGCGGCGAGGTCATCAACTGGACCATCCAGAATAGCGATGTCCGTCTGGAGATACCTATGACCATCGAAGCCGGTCATACTTATGAGGAGATCAGTAACATCATCATCGAAGCTCTCAAAGGAAATCCCGATCTCAGTTCCAGCCAACCTCCGCACGTCCTGCTCACCACATCCACCGCCGCGAACATGAGCTTCACCGTCCTCGTATACGTCGAAAACATCTCCCAGATCCAAACGATCAAATCGGAAATTCTCCGCCTGCTCATCACCAAGCTGGCCGAGAAAGGCATCAAGACGGTTTAGCATCCGTGCGCGCCAAACGCCGCCGCTGCCGCACCCACAACACGAGCCCCAACGCAACCAAAAGGATTTGTGCCGCCGCCCAAAATATCGTGCTGAAATCCTTGACACCCTTTCCCAACCCGCCAAGGAACTCATGTTTATGAAGCAAGGCGAAACTATAGCCCTCGATGGCATCCAGATCATCCACCCGCGCCGCAAGCACGCCGGAGGAAGTTTCGACATAATACCGCTCATGATGATTCGAAGGATAGCCGACCCGCCACACCGGCAACCGCTTGTCGGTGAAATTGTAGTCCCTGTCGAATTTGGTGACCAGCGTCGTGGCAACCACCTGGGTCTCGGGACGACCGCTGAATTGCCCGGCCAGCCAGCGGGCATAACGTTGCTCTCCGTCAGGCAACAGCCGCCCATCGCTCACCCGGACATAGACAATCTCCGGCTCACTCGCCCGCATGTCCCGCATCAGGTCCTTCTTATACGGCTTTACCCCGGCCCCGCCAGCCGAACCAACCCCAACAGCACCATCCAGTAGCCTGACCCTCCAGAAAAGCGATCCCTCGACATTCACCACACTCAGCCCACTCACCGGCCCTCCGGCAACAGCAGCCAAAGCCGCGACGTCCGGCCGTAATCCGGCGGGTGCAAACCTCGCTACATATTTCCCCCGAACCACATCCTTGAGTTTGCTCAAGGCATGATAAGCACCGCTGAACGTAAACGCCAGCGTAAAAAGCGAGATTACGATGGCGGTATACCGGTGGTTCCGCCGTGCCCGGATATAAGTATTGCCCGGCACCCGCTTACCCGAAGTAGAAAAAAAGATATAAATGCCCAACACCGTCGTGACAAAGGCCAGCCCGATCAGCAGGAACTCGACAACATGCCGGCCGCGCCCGAGAAAATCAAGCCACTGATAAGTGTGGATATATTCGAAGACCCGGTTAAAGGCGGCCCGCCGGTTGTCTACTGCGAAAGCAAACCGGTCCTGCGTAGTCTCTACATAGATGCGTATCCCATCCGGTCGGTCGAACGCCACGCGATAAACCGGCATCAATCGGTTCACCTCGTTATACTCTTCGTCAAAATCCGTAAGCCGCACCGCTCCGAGGACCCAGCACCCCCCGGCGTTTAGAACCGAAGAAGTGGCTTCGTTGCAACAGTCAGGCTCATCATTGCTCACGGAAGATGACACGGAAGATGACGCGGAAGATATCACGGAAGGCGTCACGCGAGGCCCACGAGCTCGATCCGTCCCCCAAGCGCCAGCCCGCGGCCCCTCCAAAAATTGCCGAGCCAACCACTGCGCATACAACCAATCTCCCTGATAAAGCTTATGCCCATTCTTCGCACTCAGATACACCGGCACATCATCTCCCCATCGCTGG
>JAICXX010000292.1 GCA_025934485.1 Chitinophagaceae bacterium | reverse complement strand
GTCGAATAAACGCCCATGGGCGCCTCCAGCCGGCTGAAGATGTGCTGATAATCCTTCATTTCCTCCGCCGTATTGTTCACCAGGTCACCGGTGAAGAGGATCAGGTCCGGTCTTTCCGCCAGGACCATGTCCACTCCCTTGTTGACGGCAGCGGGATTGGCCAAGCTACCGCTGTGAATATCAGATATTTGTACAATTTTTAACCCCTTAAAGGAAGCCGGCAGGTTGTCGAATGCAAGCTTTATCCGTTTGATCTTATAATTGTATTTGTTGCTGAACCCGTACAAAAGCGCTCCATAGACGCTGCTGCCCCCCCCCACCCCCAGCCAGCTGAGAAAAACACTCCGGGAAAGGCTGGCGTCCGTGCCGGTATTGGCGCCTGTCCCGGTATCCGTGTTGGGCGTGGGCCTGGTGGCCGTCCGGGTCAGGCCCCACTGGATCAGCCGCCGGATGTCGTCGACCAGCAGAAACACCGCCGCCAGCAGCTTGGCAATGTACAAGCCCAGCAGGATCGTGGTCAGATAATTGGTGAAGTGCCGGTTTTGCAAATGAAGATAGGGACTGACAAGGAATGTCAGGATGGCCAGCCCGGCGATGCCCCAGTGCAAACTGAAGATCACCGTCCGCCAGCGCGGCGAGCTTCCCTGGGTGATGGTCTTTAACCCCTGAAATACATAGAGATCGATTAATAACGCTACAACAACTACAATCAGGATGAACCTCGGCTCGCGCATGTGGACGATTTTATGATTTCCTGGCGCGAATTTATGCTGAAGAATGTAAATTTGCCACTATTTTTACCGTTAAAACGGCCCGAGGCCGAATGGGGTGGCAAAAACGCGGCAGCGTTTTCGTCCAGGGGCGAAACCCCCGAATGAGGGCCGTGCCGGGTGGCACGGGCCGAAATTCAACAGACATTAGCGCTTTGCCGGAAATGCGCTAATTTTCTGGTTGCGCATTTCCGGCACATATTATATATGGCAAAAACTATAGGAGTTGCAAATCAAAAAGGTGGCGTAGGCAAGACCACCTCCGCTATCAATCTGGCGGCCAGCTTTGCCGTATTGGAATTCAAAACGCTGCTGGTGGATGCTGACCCCCAGGCCAACAGCACTACGGGTGTAGGCTTCGACCTGCACAATGTCACCCAGAGTCTCTACGATTGCATGGTGAACCATATCCCGGTAAAGGATGTGATCCTGAAATCCGAGATCCCGCACCTGGACGTAGTACCTTCCCATATCGACCTGGTAGGCTATGAGATCGAAATGATCAACTATCCAAACCGGGAAAGCGTGCTCAAAGGCATTCTCGAACCCATAAAAAACGAATACGATTTTATTATAATAGATTGCTCGCCTTCGTTGGGTTTGATCACCGTCAATGCGCTCACGGCGGCGGATTCCGTGATCGTGCCGGTACAAACGGAGTTCTTCGCGCTGGAAGGCTTGGGGAAACTGCTGAATACCGTTAAGATCGTGCAAAGCCGGCTGAATCCCCAGCTAGCGATCGAAGGCATCCTGATGACGATGTACGATGGCCGCCTGCGGTTATGTAACCAGGTAGTGAGCGAGGTGCGGAAACATTTCGACGAGATCGTGTTCGACACCATCATCCACCGCAACACCAAGATCAGCGAGGCGCCCAGCGTAGGCAAACCCGTGATCCTGTACGACGCCCTGAGCAAGGGTTCCGTGAACTATCTCAACCTCGCCAAGGAGATCCTGCAAAAAAATAACATGACGCGGATCAAACAGGAAGAGCGAATTTTAGAATAAGCGATTTTACTGACTAACATAAAATGAGCCAAGGGCTCATTGGCCGAAGGCCCGACATTAGCCAATTTGGCGGCGGAGGGTACCTTTGGCGAAAAGCCCGAAGCCGCCAAATCTACAATGTCAACTCCACATAAAAAACAAGATAAAGAAGCACTGGGAAAAGGCATCCGGTCGCTTTTAAAAAGCATCGATGCCGATCTCAAGACAACCTCCGGCGATCTCAAGTCCTCCGTCGTCGAGGCGGTGACGAACATGCTGCGTATCCCGCTGGATCAAATAGAGACCAACCCCCGCCAGCCCCGGCATGATTTCGACGAGGTTGCCCTGCAGGAACTGGCCCATTCGATCCGGCTGCACGATATCATTCAGCCTGTTACCGTATCCAAGCTGCCTACCGGCAAGTACCGGCTCATTTCCGGTGAACGCCGTTTCCGGGCAGCGAAGATCGCCGGGCTCAAGGACATCCCCGCTTATGTACGGCAGGCCGACGACCAGCAACTGCTGGAGCTGGCCCTGCTGGAGAACCTCCAACGGGAAGACCTCAACGCAATGGAGATCGCGCTGAGCTACAAAAGGATGATGGAAGAGCTCAACTATACCCAGGAGCAGGTGGCGGAACGCATGGGGAAGGAACGGAGCACCGTAGCCAACTATATTCGTCTGCTGAAGCTGCCGCCCGATATCCAGGTAGCCGTTCGCAGCAGTGAGCTCTCGATGGGTCATGCCCGTGCGTTGATCAATGTAGATACCGTCGATAAACAACTGTATCTGTTCAACGAGATCAAACAAAAGGGTCTTTCGGTCCGTCAGACGGAAGAGCTCGTCCGAAAGTTATACAAGGAGAACACACCGGGGGCCGTTAAAAATTCGGTAAAGCCCACGTTGCCTGAAGCTTTTAAGCGAATTGAAGATAACTTAGCATCGCACTTCAGCACCCGGGTAAAACTCAATCACAATAAGAAAGGAGAGGGAAGTATTTCGATCGAGTATTACTCGCTCCAGGAGTTGAACAAATTGCTGGACCAGCTGGGCGTATCGGTTAATTAGTCTTCGTGTATCCGAAAATTAGCACCTGCACATGACAATGGTTCGGTCTTTATTTGCCTTGTTGGTTGGCCTGTTCCTGCATGCCGTTTGCTTTGCGCAAAACGATACCATTCGTGTGCAGGACCTGAAGCCGCCGGCTGGCAAACATTCCAAAAACTTGTACAAGACCGATTCGGTCACCCAAAAAGTGCGCAGCCCGCGCCGGGCAACCTTGTATTCCACCTTTTTTCCCGGACTGGGTCAGATCTATAACCGCAAGTACTGGAAAGTACCCATCGTCTGGGCCGCCGTGGGGATACCCGCTTATACTTATTTCTACAACAGGAGCTGGTACCACAAATTTCAACGGGCTATATCGCTCCTTGACGTGTATAATACGCTGGGAATACCTTTTCCACTGGATTCATTGAAGTATGTCGACAAGGATCTGCAGACCTTTATGAACGCCTACGGCGAGAATCAACTACGGACCTACCGCAACGAGTACCGTAAGAATGAAGATTATTCCGTGCTGTTCTTTCTGCTCTTCTGGGGCCTGAACATCGTCGATGCCACGGTAGACGCTCACCTGAGTAGTTTCGACGTCAGCCCTTCGCTGACCTTAAGGCTCGACCAGCCTTCGGGCGCCGTCACCGTAGCAGGACCCGGTGGCCCGGGCCTGGGGCTCAGCCTCGTGGTCGACTGGCACAAGCCGCGGTTCCACAACCTTCCGCCGCAATAAATTGTTATCCCCTTAATTCTTAATAGCATGAACATCGCACTCATAGGTTATGGAAAAATGGGCAAGGCCATAGAGGAAATCGCCGTCGCCCGGGGCCATGCCATCGTCCTGAAAGTCTCGCTGGAAAATATGGAAGACAATACCATCGAAAAGATCCGGCAGGCCGATGTGGCTATCGAGTTCACGGGACCCGAAAGTGCCTATGAAAATATCATCCGTTGTCTGGACGCCGGCGTGGCGGTCGTATCCGGTTCCACGGGGTGGCTCGCAAGGCAGGACGAGGTTCGGCAGCACTGTACGCAAAAGAACGGCACCTTCCTGTATGCCAGCAATTTCAGCGTAGGCGTCAACATCTTCTTCGAGGTCAACAAAAGGCTGGCCGAGTTGATGGCGGTCCACCCTGAATATGAACCCCGGATCACGGAGATCCATCATACCCAAAAAAGGGATGCTCCCAGCGGCACCGCCATCACGCTGGCCGAACAGCTGCTGGAAAAAATTCGTCGGAAAAAAGAATGGGTCAATCATATTAGTGATAACTTAGATGAATTGGAAATCGTGAGCGAGCGGGTGGATCCGGCGCCCGGCATTCACACCATTGCTTATGATTCGGATATCGATACGATCACCATCACCCATACCGCGCATAACCGGCGGGGTTTTGCCACTGGCGCGGTCCTGGCGGCTGAATTCGTAGCTTCCAGAAAAGGTATTTTCCAAATGAGTGATGTATTAGGCTTTTAATCACACAAGAGACCATTATAACATGTTATCCAAAAAAACACAATATGCCTTTCAGGCGCTCATGTACCTGGCGCAAAAAGAATCCGATGAACCTGTGCTGATCGCCGAGATCGCCAAAAAGAAAAAGATCCCCCTGAAATTCCTGGAGAATATCCTGCTGGAATTGAAGAATGCCAATATCCTCGATTCAAAGAAAGGCAAGGGTGGCGGCTATTATTTTGCCAAGAATCCCAAAGACGTTCCCCTGGCCCAGGTGATGCGGCTGCTGGACGGTCCCATCTCCTTACTGCCCTGCGTAAGCCTCTACTTTTATGAACGCTGTAAGAATTGCGACGAACGAGGTTGTGGCTTGCATACCGTGATGAGCCAGGTGCGCGACGCCAATCTGAAGATCCTCGAGAAAAAAACGATCGCCGATCTGGCAAAGGGCTAGATCATCAAGCCTTTTTTCCGGGTCTTTCAAGGTCTTCGCGAGTCTTTTAACGCTTGCCGGGTCTTTCAAGGTCTTCCGACTCTTTCAAGCTCTTCGCGGGTCTTCAACGTTTTCCGATTCTTAGGATATGGTTCCCGCAAATGCGTTCGGCGATGGCCAGCAGCCGGCCGACCCGCTCTAACAGTATCCCCAGCTCCTCATGCCTGATACTGAAATCCTCTTTATAACGGGCCTCTACATAGCCTGCCAGCAGCAGCTTGAATAGCTCGTCTTCCGGCTCGCTGTCACGCGGAAAGACAAGGGCCAGTTCCAGCGAGAACCGGTTCGTATACCGCCGGAGCTTGTCCAGGTTATGCGTCGTGGGTTTATAGCCGGTGAAGGCCAGTAAAATGGCCTGGTAGATCTGTTCTGCGGACTGATGCAGCAAAAAGATCGCCGCACGATCTTCCCCGCGGTCAAAGTTGAACCCGGCGCTGTGAAAAAAGGCGCGGGCCTGCTGTCCCCACCGCTCGAAATCGCGCCCGGCCAGCTGCCGGACCTGTTCCCAATCCGGCGGCCCCGCAGGAACTAAAGGGGTCCGGCCTCTATCGTATAGCAGGATGCCCTCCCGGATCACCGAATAAAAGAAATATTGCCCCTCTCCCAGCCTCCTGTTCACGTAGCCGATATCATGTACCAGCACCGTCACCGGCGCGACCTCGCGGCACCGGTTCTCGATCAGGTCCTGCAGTTCATAATCGGAACGGCGATCCCCTTCCCCGCTCACGACCAGCAGATCATCTGCGCCCAGCACCGGGATGAGCGATCCGGAGGAGAACGACTCCACCGGGACCGGCCCCGCAGCAGGCGACCCGGCAGCCCGGCCGGCAGAAGGTGGCTCCGTAGCCCGCCCGGTAGGCGACTTAGGCGACTCCGCGGCCCCTCGGGCAGAATGCGTCCCGGCAGCTGGCGACTCCGCAGCCTTCGCCCCCGCAGAAGCCGGCCCGGCGGCCGCCTCCCTGGCCGTCAAACCTGCCGGGCGATCG
>JAICXX010000369.1 GCA_025934485.1 Chitinophagaceae bacterium | reverse complement strand
TGCTTTTCCTTTTGCGGCCCGTCCAGCAGAATATCGTACCAATGGGCCGGATCGAAGTTTTCGATAGCTTCCAGCTGCAGGCCGGCCTCGTTGATCGCCTTTTTCAGCGCCAGCAACTCGTCCAGGGTCCACAGCCTGTCCGGGTCGCCGGCATAGCCCCAGCCGCTGTCATCGCCGATGGGCTGGTTGTTTTTATTGCTTTGATTGCCCTTATTGAAATAATCAACGAGGTGCACGACGATATGGGTGCACCCGCACTGCTTTGCGAAATCGAAATGTTGGCGGTCCAACATATGCCTGTAGAGGCCCAGTCCGAGGTTCATGCTCTTTTTGTTTGCAATTATAAAATTCCGTATTTCTTAAAAGCCATCGTACTCGACATTCCTGCCTCGATCTCCTTCCTCACCAGTTTTTCTCCCCTGGCCTTTTCCAGCGCCCGGATGGTGACCGTTTTTTCCTGCTCCCGCGGAACGACAACGACGCCATCCATGTCGCCGAACACAAGGTCGCCTGGCATTACGATGACACGACCTATTTCAATCCGGCATCGGTAGTCCGCCACCTGAGTACGAACGCAGGAATCCTGCGCATAGCGTCCGCGGCTGAAGATAGGCCAATCCTGTTCGAGGACACGGGCGGTATCTCTGTAATAGCCATTGATCACGGCACCGGAGGCCCCGCGGGTCTTCGCCGTGGCGGTGAGTATCTCGCCCCAGTAAGCGCAGCGCATATCCCCGCCGCTGGCTATATACACTTCGTTCTTCTGCAGCTGGTCGAGCGCTTCGGTGAGTTTTCCGAACGGCTGCCCCTGGGGACCATAGACATCGATCATCAATACGGGCATCGCCCTTCCCGCCACTTTAAAATCCATTTGCGCGGGTTGTATTGGCTGCGGCAAGAACTGGTGATAGTAACCGAGTTCATCCAGTATATCTCCCACAACAGGAGTATAGAGTTCTTTCCTGTACAGTTCGAACAGCGTCTCGTCATTGTTCCATGCCTGTGACTGTTCCGGTTCTTTTTCTGTTGACATTGGTCTTCCTATTTTAAAATTGTATAATCATTATCGGGTCCGGCCTATGCATCCAAACTAGTCATTATAACCCTCTTCAACCGGCGTTGTTCCACAGAAGTCAGCGTCCTGAAGACGAAATCGCCCAGATGGGTATCCTTTCGCTCCACGATGATCACGGATGCATCCCTGTCCATGGCGATATTATGCCAGGTATTCACAGGTATATTGTAGGTGATGCCCTGCTGCATCTTTACGCAGGTAAAATCAACAGCATTCGCCTCATTCACCGTCGCGGCGATGAGGAGAGCCGTTCCTGCCAGGAGGATGAACGCTTCATCCGTTTGAAGATGCTTGTCAATTTTCACGATCCCCTCGAGCCCCTGCTCTTCCATATAGTTCAGCTGAGCTACCTGCCATCCGTCCCGGATAAGAAAGGGTTCATAGCCTTCGCCCTTATGTTCGTAGGTTTCGATCATGGTTTCATCATTTATGTGGTCTGGGATCATAGGGGATGGTGCTTTCTTTGTATCCGCCGTCGATATAGATCTCCGTAGCTGTTATATAGACGGCTTTATCGCTGGCGAGGAATGCACAGGTCCATGCAACGTCGTCTATCATCCCTATACGGCCGGCCGGTATCCAATTGTTGAACTTCTCCCGTCCAAACTTCTCTATTTCCTCCCTGTTCATTTCCGTCTCGATCGCTCCGGGCGACACGGCGACAACCCGCACCTGGTGAGCGGCCAGCTCCAGTGCGAGGCATTTGGTCATCATATTCAGTCCGGCCTTGGCCGAACAGTAGTGTATCAATCCTAGCCTGGGAACCTTGTCGTGGATGGAGGATATGTTGAGGATGACGCCGCTTTTCTGCACCATCATCCGTTTCGCGGCCGCCTGCGCACAGATGAAAGCGCCGCGAAGATTTACGTCCAACACCCTGTCCCAGTCTTCCAGGTCGAGGTCGACGGCGTGATCGATGGTCTCGCAGCCGGCGTTGTTAACCAATACGTCGATGCCGCCCCACTGCTCGTCGGCCAGCCTGAAAAGCCCGGCTACATCCTGCGGAAAGGAAATATCAGCGTCACATACAACCACCTCCGTTTGATATTGTTGCCGCAGCTCACCGGCCAATTTTTGAGCATGGTTTTCATCCCGCAGATGATTGATGAGTATCCGCGCCCCGCAAGCCGCCATTATGCGGGCAATCGCCGCCCCGATGCCACGGCTCGCACCAGTGATCAATACTCGCCGGCCCTTGAGATCGATGTTTGTATCCATGATACTTTTATTTTATGAAGTTTGTTTAACAGACTCCACAACGGCGTGCACCTGAGCCGCTGTATAGCCGCAAATGTCCTTAAGCACCTCCAACGTATGTTCGCCGAGCAAGGGCGCGGGTCGCCGGATCGTCGCCGGCGTTCCACTAAATTGCACCGGGATGCCCGTAGTAGCTATCTTGCCCGCCGTGGGATGATCGTATTCCACGATCATGGCATTGTGCCGGACCTGTGGGTCGACGGCCATTTCTTTGAATGA
>JAICXX010000272.1 GCA_025934485.1 Chitinophagaceae bacterium | reverse complement strand
TCGAAGACGACGTGTTTGAAGGGATACATGGTCCCCTCGGCGTCATTGCGCAAGATCACCCGGTTGAGCTCCCGTCCGGCGGGTTTGCCGGCAGAGTCGTATTTAGGTTCGAAACGCATATCGATGATATCGGCGTGTGCCTTATTTACTCCCGTATAGGCTTTCTTCTCGTCCGCAACATAATAGATGCTTTCCGCATTGCCTTTGGCGCGGATGTAATCGATCTCGCCTCCTTTGAAAAAGCCATTGATGGTGGTGCCTTTGAGCTGGTTGTATAGCTTTTTGCCGACCTTGTTGATGGCCAGGCCGTTTTCAAAGACATAAAGCCGGTAGGCTTTTTTGTTCTTCGTATAGACGTACATGGTATCGCCGGTGATCTGGTAGTTGCCACTGCCCCACGCCACGGGATTATAGTACAGCCGGAAGACCGAATCTTTGGATGAATAATACAGACTATCCGACACTGCCTGCAGCGAGTCCGAAAAGATACGAACGTGGTGGTAACCGATCACGAACCGAAGGGTGGTGTCCGTTGTCTTCAATCTGCTGATGGAATCGATCTCGTGACCGGGCAGCGGGGCTTCGGCTACGGCAGTATCGCGGGGTGGTGGCCGTCGCGTTCGGGCCGCCAGGGCAAGGCTATCCTTTCGGCGGATGGCATTGGCGCTATCCGTGAGGCCCACCCGGTCCAGGCTGTCGAGGAAGTCGACATGGCGGACGCTGTCCATCCGGGCCACGACCTTTAGACTGTCGTTGATAGCTACCTGTTTGAGGCTATCGGCCGTCGCCCGTTTTCGGGCGCGTTCTTTGGCTTTTTCTATCGCCATGCTATCCGCAATATCCTGTTGCCGGATCTTGAGGCTATCGTTATACCGTTTTTGCTGGGCTTTCAGGCTATCCGCCCGGTCCCGGGCCAGCTCTTTGAGATTGGCAATGGAGTCCTTTCGCTCCTGTCGTTCCGCCCGCTCTTTGGCCTTTTTCTGACGTTCGAGCTCTCTTGGCGTTGGCGGATTCATACGGAGGCTGTCCGCGCTGGTGATAAGCTTTTTGCCGGTACTATCCTTGATCCTGGATATTTCTCTGACGGAGATATCGCCGCGGGCGCGCCGGAGGCTGTCGAAGGCGATGCGGCCAAGGCTATCGGCGACGCCGGGACCAAGACTGTCGCTGAGATCTTTGATCTCTACGGTATCGCCATTGGCTCGGGCGACGGAATCCTTCCGGTTCCTGACGGCAGTGAGGTTATGGAGACTATCGGCCGCCCTTTTTTCCAGGCTGTCGACAAAGAGGGTATGGATGCTGTCCTGGATGGCGATGCGTTTCTGATCGGCCTCGAAATCCACGATCCTGCGCGACTCGAGCGTGTCGGCGGTCACATAGAGCGAATCTTTGTCCCCCTGTTTCAGGATCAGCAGCGGTCGCCGGGTCGCAAAAAAGGTATTCTTCTTTTTGTTATTGAACATGTAATTGGCGAGCAGCTTGATGCCCTGGGCCGTATCGATATAGATGGCGTTGCCGATGGCGGTGGCAATGCCGGTGGAGTCATCGACCCGGACGCTGTCGCCGGTAAGGCGTTGAGACCCTTCGGTCATCACCGGTCGTTTTCCGAATTCGGCGTGTTTGTTCTGAAGATCATAGTATCCGCTGCGGGTGCGGACGGTTCGTTTGCTGCTGTCTTTGAACTGGATAAAGGTCTCGGTGATGAAGGTCGAGACCTTGGTTTGGGTATTGTATAATAAGGAGTCGGCGGAGAGATCGTATTGCGGGTCCCGGAGGACGACATTGTCATAGAAATGGATGTCCTTGGTGTTTTCGTAGTAAACGCCTCTTTTGCTGGTGAGCACGGATTCCCCGTTTTTGATACGGCCACCGCTCTGATAGGTGCCGATATGGTTGTTAAGGTCATAGTCGAGGCTATCGGTGGTGAGTACGCCTTTACCATCGGTGAGCTTTACGTTGTGCTGGAAATAGACCATCCTGGCGACCACCATATAGCGCATGAAATCGGAGTAGATGTTCACCGAGTCGTTGTCGTTGATATGGACATTGCGGTAGCAGTCCATATAGTTCTGATTCGGGAACATGATGAGGCTGTCGCAGTAGATGGTGGTCTTATCCTGTTTCAGAATGACGTTGCCCACCAGCGTTTGGAACGGGTGCGCGGTATCGGTTTGATCATAGTGATAGGAATCGTTATGAATGATCTCTACGACTTTGACGCTATCGTTTCCAGGCGTTCGAAATTCGAGGTGATTTTGCGCACGGACGCGTATGCCTGTGAACAAGCAGAGAAGTAAACCTACTATGGAGATGCCTGCTTTGATCCTCATCTATTATTGGGTTTCGCCGCGGTAGAGTCCAGGGGGGAGGTCAGATAACCGCCTTTGTCCTTATGGCCGAATACGGAGATGTTCACATAACGTTTGGGATGGGCACGGAAGTCATCCAGCAGAATGTTGAGGCTACGCGTGGTGCCTTCGAGGTTTTGGTAAAGGTGTTTGTCGTTTATCAGGAGGCCAAGGGAGCCGTTGTTGCTATTGACCTTATCCATGACGCCCTTGAGCTCGTTCATGGTAGACTGCAGGGTTTCGACGGCTTCGGGGATCTTCGCAGAAGCCAGGTTGGCGCTGGTCTTGTCGAGGTTGGCCAGAGTCTCGGTAACTTTATCGTTGTTTTTGGACAGGTTGCCGGTGAAATCGTTCACGTTCTTCAGCGACTGGGCCAAATACCCGGACTGCGCGTTAAGGAGCTTTTGCAGTTCCGCAGAGGTAGCGGCCAGGTTGGCCACGATGCTGCTGAGATTATTTTTGAGCCTCGGGTCGAACAAGCCGCCGATGACCTCGATGAGCGAGTCGAGGGAGGTCAAAGTGCCGCCCAGTTTCAGGATCACGGGGTTGACGCTCTCCTGGACCTGGGAGAACAGATTGGCTTTTTTCTTGGTCTGGAGGGTGTCGCCATTCCGGAGGAAGTCCCTGGCATCGCCTTTGTCGATGATGATGGAGGCGGCGTTGATGAAGCCGGAATTAATGACACCGGTGGAATTGCTGGGGATATTGACCATCTTTTTCAAGGTGATGGTTACGACGATGCCATTGGAGAGATCTTTGTCCGATTCGCTGATGTCGGTGATGCTGCCGATGGTGAGACCGTCGATCTGGACGGCGTTGGAGACTTCCAGGCCTTCGACATTGTCGAAGATGGCGTATATCTTGGTGGTATGTTGGAATAAGCTGCTGCCTTTGAGAAAATTAAAGCCCAGGATCAATGCGGCGAGGGCGACCACCGCCAGGACACCGATCTTTGTTTCATTAGAAATTTTCATTCGGAGTTAGTTGTGTTTGCAATTGTCTAGCATTCCTGCGGCAAATATATTGAAATTGCCGTCAAGAAGGCAGAAGACAACGTTAAACTCGGATGATCCGGCAGGAGCCCGGCGAGGCGGCGGCTCTGATGATGGTCAGCACCGACCCGCTATTGGTTGCCGGTCCCGCTGGTCGTCGAGTCGGCCGTATTGATGGGATGGCCTTCGAGGGTGGCTTGATAGCGTCTGAGCGCCTCCAGCAGGTTGTGGGCGATCTCGTTTTGGCCTTCTTCGCTGTTGAGGTATTTTTCCTCTTCGACGTTGGACAGGAAACCCATTTCGACGAGGACGCTGGGCATGCCGGTAGCCTGGAGGACACGGATGCCCTCATCCCGCTGGAAGACCCCTTCGGAGGTACGGCCTGCTTTGGTGAATTCATCTTCCACAAGGGTGGCGAAGAGGGCGCTGTTGGCAAAATATTTTTGTTCGTAAAGTTGGGCCCGCATGATGGCTTCGGGGGAGTTCATATCGAAAGCGGCGCTATCGGAGTTGCTTTCACCCGAGCTGTCCGAGAGCTCACCTTCGCCCCGATCGTTGATGGCCTGGCTTTTGAAGCCGCCGCGATCGGCTTTCCAGATAAACGCTTCGGTGCCGGCGCGGGTATGGTGACCTTCGTAGGTCTCGTAGATGGGTACGCGATGCCTGTGTCTCCCCTTGCCTACATATTTATGACCGATGAGCCGGCGGACGGTGAAGGGGCCGGCAGGATGGCCGTCGTTATCGCAGTGGAGGGCGATGAAGAGATCGCCCCGGGATCTATTAGCCAGATCCGCGCGGTAGTTGAGGCCGGAAGCAATAGTATTACCCCCGCCGGGCATTACGTCGGTGGTTCGGGTGTAGACGATCTTCATGTCCGGGAAGGTCTCGGCGATGAGCGCGCCCAGCTTCATGGAGATGGAGAGGGCGACGTTCGCTTCGGTGGAGAAAAGGCCCTTGGTACCGGTGTCGAAGCCGCCGTGGCCGGGGTCGATGATAATAGTGCGTACACCTCTTCTGGAGGTTGCTTTTCCCGCCGCAGGCCGGGGGCCGCCTGCATGGAAGGAGGTGAGGGCGCAGAATAGGGCGCCCAGGAAGATCATAGTAGATTTTTTATAACTCATGCTCGCAATATATTTCAGCCCCTAAGGGCATCTCTCAAAGTTAATCCTTGTTCTTTTACTCGTTCGCCAGACGATCGCGCCTTATGGGGCAAGGCCCCATCGGCCGAAGGCCCGACATTAGCCGTATCGCGGCGGCTGGCTACTTTTATTCCTGAGCCAGACGATCGCGCCTTATGGGGCAAGGCCCCATCGGCCGAAGGCCCGACATTAGCCGTATCGCGGCGGCTGGCTACTTTTATTCCTGAGCCAGACGATCGCGGTACGCCTTGAAGGCGCTGGCGATGTTACGGGCGACCTCGGTCTGGCCTTTGTTGCTGGCCAGGTACCGTTCTTCTTCCCGGTTCGTCAGGTAGCCGGTTTCGATGAGTACGCTGGGCATTCCCGTAGCTTCCAGCACGCCGATACCGATATCCCTTTGTTCTACGCCGGAGCTGCGACGACCGGCTTTGACGAACTCCTTTTGGACAAGGGTACCGAATAAGGCGCTGTTGGCAAAATATTTTTTCTCATAGAGCTGCGCCCGCATCATGGCTTCGGGCGAACTCATATCATAAGCCTCGCCGGTGCTGTCGCCCATGTTCTCCCCATTGCGCAGTTCGTCGATGGCATTACCTTTTTTAACATTTCGATCTGCGCGCCAGATATAGGTCGTCGTCCCATGCACCATGTTCTTGACCCAGGTGGTAGCGTAGACCGGGATCGACCGTTTCTTATGTCCCCGGCCGACGAGCTTATAGTGGATAAGGTGCTTGACGGGATAGCTGCCGGCGGGCTGTACGGTGGAATTGCAATGAATGCAAATGAACAGATCGCCTTTTTCCCGGTTGGCCAGCTCGGCCCGGTACCAGATGCCTTCCTTTACGGTGGGCTTGTTGCCGGGCATGATGTCCGTTGTTCGGGTGTATACTATTCTGATTCCCGGATAGGCCTGCTGCAGGGCTTTCCCCAATTTCAACGAGATCGCGAGTGCAATATCTTTTTCCTTTGCGATCAGTCCATGACAACCGGGATCGAAGCCACCGTGACCCGGGTCGATGATGATCGTGCGAATCGGCCCTGCCGGAAATTTGCCGATTCGACGATCATCCGCTAATGATTGTCCTTGTGGAAGAACTTCGCCCTTGCCACTGGCAAGAGCTCGTTCGCAGGCTTGCGCCTGTGCTTCCAGCGGATCATGGATCGTGCGAATCTGCGGCGGTTTCTGCATTTTCCCAAGCGGCGGGATGGTTCGATAAGACACAAGACCAACAGCTATTCCACAAAGTAGTAACAAAGTGGTCGTCTTTCCGATCATAGTTGTTTTATTTTACCAAATCCCTTCAATCTTCACATAATCTTAATGGAGTAATGGCTATTTTTGTCGCCGAACACAGGTCAAAACGAGCAACCTGATTTATTTAATAAACGAATAGGAAATACGTAGAACCGCGAACTATTCGTTTTTTTGTACCATGTATGAACAGTAACGGACGCAAAATTAGCTCAAAATATTTACTGATATTGATTTTTACTGCTTTATTCTTTTCAGTAACGTTCAATAGTCCAGCAAATTATCCGTCCCGCTTCCGTTTTTGCAAAATTCTAACAACTCACACTGCTGTTACCGTCTCCGACGGCATGCCCGTCTCTTGCGACGGCATGTACGTCTCTCCCGACACTACGCATCCCCGTGTGCGGATGGGCCCGGACTCCGTGTTGCCGCGTGCCACGCTGCCTTCGCTGGCCTTATTGACGGACACGGCCAGGGACTCCTTGCTGCGTCCCGCCGATTCAATGCTGGAGGCCAGGCGGGTCGATACCCCCGACTATGTTGTCTCCAAAGACACCCTCTCGGCAAATGTCGACTACAAGGCTTCGGACTCCATCGTGATGGTCGTCCCTTCACACACGATCACGCTTTACAGCAAGGCGGAGGCCAAATACCAGGACGCCGATCTCACGGCGGATCACATTGTCTTTGACCAGAACCGAAGTGTGGTTGTGGCCCATCCCGGGGTGGATACGGCAGGTAAACCCATGGGACTGCCGAAGATCGTTCAGACAGGCAACACGATGACATCGGACTCTATCATCTACAATATAAAAACCCAGAAGGCGCTGACGACGGGTACCGTCACCAGCTCGGGGGAGATGTTCGTGCATGCGCAAAAGATGAAAAAGGTCACTCC
>JAICXX010000073.1 GCA_025934485.1 Chitinophagaceae bacterium | reverse complement strand
TGCTTCCCAGGCGAACTCCAGTGTCGCCGGCGTCTGCAGCGTCCCCTTCACCGTAGTAGCAAGGATTACGTCGAACGCGGGATTAACAAAAAAGTAATGTCGTTTCGTTTATGAAAATCTCCTAATCTTTGCGGCATGAAGATCATCATCGCAATCGCACTCGCATTCATCGTGGCAGTCGGAACAGACTCCGGTTTCGACGAATTGCCTATCGACAAAGTACAGGTCATCGGCTCGCACAACAGTTATAAACGCGCTATCGATACCGCGTTGTTCCGGATATTCAAAGCAAAGAATCCACAGGCAGCCATGGGATTGGAATACAGTCACATTCCATTGGACGGGCAGTTGGACCTTGGACTACGTAACCTCGAGATCGATGTCTATGCCGATGAGAAAGGTGGAAAATATGCGCACCCGAAAGGGTTGGAGTGGGAGGCGGCTTCCCATCCGCCGGCTTATGACCCCAATGGCGAAATGAATGCACCGGGCTTTAAGGTCTTTCATGTACAGGACCTGGACTTCAGAAGCAACTGTCTCACTTTCGCCGATTGTCTGCGGCAGTTAAAGGCCTGGTCCGATAAGCATCCCGATCACTATCCCATCTATATAACCATGAATGCAAAAGATCAGGAGATCAAGGCTCCTGGCTTCACAATCCCCGAAAAATTTACCAGCGCGGTGTTCGACCGGCTCGATAAAGAATTGCTGGACTACCTCGGCCGCAACTACCTCATCACCCCCGACGACATTCGCGGCACGTACCCCACCTTGGCTGACGCCGTACTAAATGGGCATTGGCCCACCATGAAGGAGGCAAAAGGGAAATTCTTCTTCATCCTCGACGAATCCGGCGAACACCGCACTGCCTATATCCAGGGCCATCCTTCGCTCAAGGGCCGTGTACTGTTCACGGACAGTCCGGATGGAACGCCCGAAGCAGCATTTATGATCATCAATGATCCCAAAAAAGAGCAGGATCGGATCAGGGCGATGGTCGCCAAGGGATATATGGTCCGGACCCGCGCCGACGCCGATACCCGCGAAGCCCGCGAAAACGACCGGTCCGGTTTTACGGCCGCCTGCAGCTCCGGCGCCCAGATCATCACCACGGATTACTATTATAAAAGCACCTTCTTCCCTTCCGACTATAGCGTGAGCTTCGAGGGGGGCACCTATGTCAGGCGAATGCCTTAACTTGGGCCCTCACATGAAGCACCCCAATATTTTCGACTGGATACGGGTGGACGAATATGCGGCCACCCCCAAATACCTCCAGCTGACCAACTCGATCCTGAAAGCGATAGAGAACGGCAAGATCAGGAAGAACGACCTGATGCCCTCGATCAATGAGCTCAGCTATGAGCTCGAGATCTCCCGTGACACCGCCGAAAAGGGGTACAAGTATCTTAAGAAAATGGGTGTCCTGGGTTCCGTTCCGGGCAAGGGTTATTTTATTCAGAACACCGATTTCCACCAAACTCTCAAGATATTCCTGCTATTCAATAAGCTCAGCGCCCACAAAAAGATCCTATACGACGCCCTCATCGCCTCGCTCGGGGAATACGCAGTGGTGGATTTCTATATTTACAACAATGAATTCGGTCTGTTCAAGAAACTACTCACAGACCGCAAAGAAGACTATACCCATTACGTCATCATCCCTCATTTCCTCGAAGGCGGCGAACGCGCCCCGGATATCATCAATAGCCTACCTAAGGACAAGCTGCTGGTCCTGGATAAAAAGATCGCCGGCATCACGGGCGAATATGCGTCCGTATACCAGAATTTCGAGAAAGATATCTATTCCGCGTTGGAGAAGGCGCGGGAGCAGCTGGGAAAATACCATACGGTCAAGATCATCTTCCCAAGCTATACGTATCATCCCGTGGAGATCCTGCAAGGATGCAGCCGTTTCTGCCAGGAATATGCGTTCAATTACAAGGTCGTCCATTCGATTGCCGACGAACCCATTAGTGAAGGAGAGGTATTCATCAATCTCATGGAAGAGGATCTCGTCGTGCTCATCGAACGAATTATCTCACTCAAGTTGGCCGTTGGCCACCAGGTCGGCGTCATCTCGTACAACGAGACGCCGTTGAAAAAGATCATTCTAAACGGCATAACGACGATCTCCACGGACTTTAGAGAAATGGGCGTGATGGCTGCCCGGCAGATCCTCGAGAATACCCATAACCAGGAAGAGGTGCCCTTCTATCTAACGCTTAGGAATTCGTTGTAAGCGCGACCACATAAACCGGCATCAGTCCGTCAAATAACGCACCCCGATGTGTCCCCGTATCGCATCCATCGTCCGGGCCATCATGAGCGAAAACGAATGGGGTAGGGAAGGGCTTTCGATCAATCCCTTATTCAAACATTCCATGACCTCACGGATCTGGTATTCAAAACCATTCACCAGCGGTTCCAACTGCACTGTGGAAACAGCCTCTCCCGTCCGGTTCCATTCGTAGTGATCATTCTTATACCAGGACGTGCCGATCCGGATCATCCCTTCCGTACCCGCGATCTCGGCGCTTAGCGAGGTCCCGCAGGCCAGCGTGCTGCTGACAACGGCCGTGGCGCCATCTGCAAACCCGAGGATGGCATGACAGGTCTCGTCGCTGCCCGTAGGCGAAAGGCGGCCATAAGCCGTGATCGTCTCCGGCTCACCCAGTAGCTGCAAACACAGGAACAGCGGATAGATGCCGATATCCAGCAAAGACCCGCCGCCCAGCCGGATATTGAACAGCCGCCCATTGGGATCGAAAGCCGCAAAAAAACCAAAATCCCCGCGGATATATTTGATCATCCCGATCTGTCCCGAGCGGGTCAACTCCATGATCGAACGCATCAGCGGGACGTACCGGGTCCACATGGCCTCCATCAAAAATACCCCGTGCTCCCGTGCCGCCGCGACCATCTCACCCGCCTCCCGTGCATTCAGGGCCAGCGGCTTCTCGCATAGCACGGCCTTGCCATGACGCAGGCAGAGGATGCTATGCTCCGCATGAAAACCATGCGGCGTGGCCACATAGATGGCGTCGATGGCCGGATCGGCGGCCAGCTGAGCATAGTCGTCATACACGGTGGCCACCCCGTGGCGTGAAGCAAACTCGCGCCCGCGGGCTGCGTCCCGGGAAGCGATAGCCCCCAAACTGGCGCCTTCCACCATTCCCAGCGCAATAGCAAATTTGCCCGCAATCTTTCCGGGCCCGATGATACCCCAGGTTGTTGTCTTCATAGACGCAATGTACATTAATTCGCCAGAGGCGAATCGTCCCCAAGGGCAATCATTAGCGATTTTGCCCGAAATGCGCTATTTTTTTCGGAGCGCATTCCGGGCACATTATCTTCGCGAAAAGAACAGATGGCCCAAACCAAAGCATTTATTTTCGACCTCAACGGCACCATGATCGACGACATGCAATACCATAGCGCGGCCTGGTTCTCGATCCTCAATGACGATCTTCGGGCCGGCCTTACCCGTGCCGAGGTCGACAAGCAGATGTATGGCAAGAACGAGGAATTGCTGGACCGGGTCTTTGGCAAAGGCCGCTTCACCGCAAACGAGCTGGCCGAGATCTCCCGGAAAAAGGAACTCAGCTACCAGGCCGCCTTCCGGCCCTATCTCCGGCTGATCCCGGGCCTCGATAAACTGCTGGAACGAGCCCAAAAGCAAGCCATAAAAATGGCCATCGGTTCAGCTGCCATCAACTTCAATATCGATTTCGTTCTGGACAACCTGCACATCCGGCATTATTTTGGTGCGATCGTCAGTGCCGACGATGTAACCGTCAGTAAGCCCGATCCGGAGACCTTTACGAAGGCCGCCGTCCTTCTCGGCGTGCCACCCGGGGACTGTCTCGTCTTCGAAGACGCACCCAAAGGGGTCGAAGCAGCGTTGAGGGCAGGAATGCGATGCATCGTTCTTACCACGATGCACGAAAAGGAGGAGTTCAGCCGTTATTCGAACGTCATTAGCTTTATTAAAGACTATACAGACCCGTCACTTGACGAATTATTTATATAAGCGCGGTAAGCGCAGGGCCTCCGGCGCAAGAAAAGCCTATAGGATCGCCCTCGTCTGGGCGGCCTGTCTTCTTTCCGTGATAGCGTCTGGCCAAAGCCGGTACACGGTCAACGGTACCATTCGTGATAAGAACTCCGGCGAAGCGCTGATCGGAGCCACCGTAAGCCTGCTGGAAACGAAGACACCGGAGCGTGGCATCCTCAGCAATTCCTATGGCTTTTATTCGGTCACCGCTCCTGCCGGTCACTACACCCTGCTCATCACCTTCTCCGGCTACCAGCCGGACAGCCTCGCCATCGACCTGACGCACAATCTGACGCTTCCCATAGAGCTGGCGACCGCCGCAGGCCAACTCGCCGAGGTGGTGGTCAGCGCTCAGAAAAGGAACGACAACGTCACCCGGCCGCTCATGGGTGTCCAGAAGCTGACCACTAAAGAGATCAATGATATCCCCGTGCTCTTCGGCGAAAAAGACGTGCTCAAGACCATCCAGCTGTTGCCCGGGATCCAGTTCGCCGGGGATGGCAACAGCGGATTCTATGTCCGGGGCGGCGGCGCCGACCAGAACCTGATCCTGCTCGACGAGGCGACTGTATACAACCCCTCCCACCTGCTGGGCTTTTTTTCGACCTTCAACTCCGACGCGATCAAAGACGTCACCGTTTACAAAGGCGGCATGCCCGCGGAATACGGCGGCAGGCTGGCCTCGGTGGTCGATATCAAAATGAACGATGGGAACGATAAAGAATACCATTTCGGCGGCGGGATCGGCTTGATCTCTACCCGGCTCAGCGCGGAAGGCCCGATAGTACCCGATAAAGGCTCGTTTTCGATCAGTGGCCGAAGAACCTATGCGGACCTCTTTCTGAAATTCTCCCCGGACTCTTCGGTAAACGACAACAGCCTGTATTTCTACGACCTCAACGTCAAGGCCAACTATAAGTTCGACGAGCGGAACCACATCTATTTCTCCGGCTATTTCGGCCGCGACAACCTTGCCTTCGGAAATACCTTCGGCATCGACTACGGCAACGCCACCGGTACGGCCCGCTGGAATCACGTCTTCAGCAACCGCCTTTTCTCCAATACATCGCTCATCTCCAGCAAGTATAGTTATAAGATCAGGATCAATAGCGAGAACAACGATATCGGCTTCACCTCGGATATCCGCGACGCCGATCTCAAGGAAGACCTGCAATATTTTGTGGACGCAGCGAGTAAGATCGATTTCGGCTTCAGCGTGATCCACCATATCATCGCCCCGGGGATAATCGACGCCTCCTCGGGCTCCAGTTACAATTCCCTCACGCTGCAAAATAAATATAGCCTGGAGAATGCCGTCTACATCTCGCATCAATGGTCACCCACGGACAAGCTGCATTTCGACTACGGGCTCAGGGCGTCGGATTTCCTTGTCCTCGGTCCCGGGGATTTCTATACCTACGACTCCGCCGGCAACACTACCGATACCGCCCACTATAACAGCGGAAAGATAATAAAGACCTATACCAACCCGGAACCCCGATTCTCGGTAAGTTTCCAGCTCGACGAGGAAAGTTCCGTTAAGGCTTCTTATAACCGCAATACCCAGGTACTGCACCTCCTGTCCAACTCGACGTCCTCCAATCCTACCGATCTCTGGATTCCCAGCAGCAACAACGTCAGACCCGAGATCGCGGACCAGGAGTCCATCGGTTATTTCAAGAATTTCAAAGATAACCGTTACGAGTTTTCGGTTGAAGCGTATTATAAATCCATGCAGAATCAAATCGATTATAAGAACGGCGCACAGCTCATCGCCAACGAGTACGTCGAATCGCAGTTGCTCTTTGGGAAAGGCCGTGCCTATGGTCTCGAACTCTTCCTCAAGAAAAAGGCAGGCAAATTCACCGGGTGGCTTAGCTACACACTGTCCCGCACCGAGCTAAAGATCGACGGCGTCAACCAAAACAACTGGTACCCGGCGAAACAGGATCGCACCCACGATATCTCGCTGGTGGGCATCTACCAGGCCGGCCGCAAATGGACCCTTTCCGCAACCTGGGTCTACTATACCGGTAACGCCGTTACCTGGCCCAATGGGAAATATAACATCAATGGTCAAACGGCCTTTTATTATACCGAACGGAATGCCTACCGGATGCCGGCCTATCATCGGATGGACGTGGCCGCTACTTTGCAGGGCAGGAAAAGAAAGAGATTCTCGGGCAGCTGGACCTTTTCCGTGTACAATCTCTACGGCCGTGAAAACGCCTATAGCATCGTTTTCCAAACCGATCCCAACGATCCGACCAAAACGCAGGCATTGCAGTATTCGCTGTTCCGGTTCGTACCCTCGGTAACCTATAATTTTAAATTTTGACCGATGAGAAAGACAGCCACATACGGATTCCTGTTGACGTTGTTACTCGCATCTGCCTGCAAAAAGGTCATCGATGTCGATCTCAAAAGTGCAACCCCGCAGATCGTGATCGAAGGAAACATCACCGATGCCGGTGGACCCTATATAGTAAAGATTACAAAAACAGTGGATTTCTCGGCTGAAAATGTGTATCCCCCGGTCACGAACGCGGTGGTGACCATCACGGACAGCACGATGAAACGCACCGAACAGCTGCAACAGATCGACTCGGGGGTCTATGTGACCAGCACGATCATCGGCCAAACCCGTCATACTTATGGCATGGTAGTCGATGTCGATGGCCAGCGGTATACCGCCAGTTCCACAATGCCGCGACGGGTTCAGCTGGATTCGATCACGTTCGCGGAAAATGTGAATTTCAACAACCAGACGGAGATCAATGCCGTCGTCAATTTCCAGGACCCGGTTGCCATCGGGAATTACTATATGTTCACGGAGTATGTCAACAGCCGGCAGATCCCGGATATCTTTGTCTTTGAAGACCGGCTCTCGACCGGCCGATATATCGAGGAACCCTTATTCAACGATAGTTCCTATCTGCAAAAAGGCGATACCCTGGTCCTCAGCATGGATTGCATCGACCGGAATACCTACGACTATTTCTTTACGCTATTGAATGTCACGGGGAATAACAACTTTCAATCGGTCACGCCATCGAACCCTGTGACCAATATCTCGAACGGCGCCCTGGGCTATTTCAGCGCGCACACCGTCCAGCGTACCGCGATCACAGTGTATTAGCGACCGCCGGAGGCGGCTCCGCCCGACGGACAGATCATGGCTGATAACTCTTGATCTTATTGTAGAGCGTCTTGCGATCGATCTTCAGGATCTCCGCCGCCCTGGACTTATTGTAGTTCACCTGCTTCAGCACATTCATGATGGTATCGTATTCCGCCTGGGCCGCGGCATTCTTGAGATCGGTCTCCTTGTGGACTATCGGATGATGAACGGCCGTTATCACCGGCGCCTCCGGCTGCGGTATGAAATTCTGCGCATACCCATTAGTGTCGACGATCTCTGCCGGTAGCACCCTGGAATTGACCCTACCCGAGGACGTGAGCAACGCTGCGCGGCGGACGACATTCCGGAACTCCCGAAGATTACCCGGCCAGGGGTAATTCATAAAGATCTGCATGACCTCCGGCTCGAATCCCGCCACGTCTTCTTTATTCAGTTCCTTGTTAGCCTTTGCCAGGAAAAACTCTGCAAATACGGGAATGTCGTCTTTGCGGTGACGTAAAGACGGTAACACGATCGAAAATTCATTGAATCGGTGGAACAGGTCCTCCCGAAATCTTCCTTTCCGGTAAGCCTCCTGCAGATTCTCATTAGAGGCGACGATGATCCGCACATCCGTTTCCATTTCCTTCGTACCGCCGACGCGTTTGAATTTGCGCTCCTGGATGACCCGCAATAGAGCCGCCTGGATCTCATAGCTCAGGTTCGCCACCTCATCAAGGAACAAGGTGCCGCCATTGGCCAGTTCGAAGTGTCCCTCCTTGTCTCCAAGGGCGCCCGTAAACGCCCCCTTGACGTGACCGAAAAGCTCGCTGCCTGCAAGTTCCTTGGACAAGGTCCCGCAATCCATGGCGATGAATGGCTTGTCCCTGCGGGAACTGTTTTGATGAATGGTCCGGGCGATAACCTCCTTCCCCGTTCCACTTTCTCCATAAAGGATGATGCTGTAATTCGTGGGCGCCACCAGCTCGATCTGGCGGTAGAGCTCTTTCGTGGCAGGCGCCTGACCTACCAGGAATTCTTCTTCCGTGCCAGGCTTGCCGGGCTTTCTCGCTACTTGAGTGGCCGACGCCGGCTTAAGCGATTCACCGGCGCCATCCGAAGACTGCTGTAACGCCCGCCCGATCACATTCAATACTTCTTCAGGGATCAAAGGCTTGGTAATATAATCGAAAGCACCCGCCTTGATGACGTCTACAGCCGTCTTGATATCGGAATAACCGGTGATGATAATAACAATAGCATATGGATCGATCTGCTTGATCTCCTTCAACACTTCGCGACCTTCCTTATCCCCTAATCGAAAATCACACAACACGACGTCGAACTTGGACTCCTTGAATTTCGCGATGCCTTTGCCGCCGCTATGACTAGCCTCCGTCTCATAGCCCTTCTTTTGAAGGAAACGGCCGAGTAGATTGCACATATCCATATCGTCGTCAATGATCAGAATTCGCTTCATAAATGTTATTTTCTAAATAAAATTACTGGAAATAAGGTAATTATCCTCGGACACTATTCCCTAAACCCTGCCAAATTCCAGTGCCTTGGTAAACAAGAAGATTCGCGATTTTTGTGTATTATTTTCCCCATTTTGGGGAATTTCAATTCTCGAAAATTCCGAAAATACCCTTATATCGTACTGATAAAAGCGATGCCCGCCAGTTTGAGCGGGGGATTGGCCCGGAAATTTCGTGGCAATAAAATTGTAAATATTTAGTTATGTAAAATTGAGGGGTCCCTGCTTGGGCCGCGAGTCGGCCCGTCTGTCAGGGACAGACATTTGCAACTGAAGGATAAGTGGAAACAATTAATATGACAGACGCTAAAAAAGTCCTGATCGTAGACGATGAATTGGATATTTGTTATTTGCTCAGCGGAATGTTGAAACAACGAAATTTCTTAACCGGCTTTGTGAATACCCTTTCCGATGCTGCAATCGCGCTTCAGAACGACCCACCCACCATATTGTTCCTTGATAATCACCTGCCGGACGGGTTCGGGTTGGATTTTATTCCCTACATAAAGAAGAATTATCCCGATGTTAAAGTGATCATGATCACCGCCCACGACGGCGCCGTCGAAAGGAGACAAGCCTACGAGGGTGGGGTAGACCTTTTTGTGGCCAAACCCCTGAATCGTAAAATGATCAACGACGCCATCGATAAGCTTTACAGTTCCGATACCGCCCAAGCCATGGCGGTTCGTTCCTCGAAATAACCGGCCGGCATCTTCGGCCTTTCAGCTCGATTCCAACTCGATAGTGAACCGGGCCCCTTCCCCCTTCTTACTTTCCAGAGATATTACCCCATGGTGATTCAGAATGATATTCTGGGTAGTGGTAAGCCCCAAACCCGCTCCCGCCACCTTACTCGTATAGTAAGGTTCGAAAACCTTGGATAGCGCATTTTCATCGATCCCCGGCCCATTGTCCCTGATAACGAGAAAACACTTGCCGCCGGCGGCATAGGTCCTCAGCTCCAGGACGCCATCGCCCTGCTCCATGGCCTCTAACGCATTGACAATGACATTCAGCAGGGCGATCTTCATGCGCTGTAGATCCACCGAAATACGGCATTCGGCTTCGCTGTAATGCCGGACCACTTGTATGCGGTTCAGCAGCATCCTGTCCTTTACCAGCTCCAGCGTCTGGTCCAGCAGCATATTCGCCGGGACCTCCTGGTACCGCAGATCGGAAAATTTGGTAGAGTTCAGCAGGTCCGTGATCAGCAAGTTGATCCGGTCACTGTTCCGGTGGATCATTCCGAGCAATTGTTCACTGCTCCCGACCGTATTCCCGTCCAGTTCGGACTGCAGCTGCTCTACCGCCAGGTTGATATTCGTCAGCGGGTTCCGGATCTCATGCGCGATCGTCCGCGCGATCCGCCCCGTGGCCTCGAATTTTTCCGCGCTGCGCATCTGCATCAGCTCCTTGTTGGCTTTGTCGAGATCCGCTATCCGTTTCTTCAATTTTTTAATACTTGTTTTCATGTTGTTGTCCTCCCTCGTCTACACAATACCCCCGGTACGGTCCGGGCACTAAAGACCTTGTTCGATCCATACAGATACCGTCCGGCTACAGACTCGAAACTCGCCTTTTCCTTCAGCATCGATGGTCACACTTCCAGGACACTTACCCAGATGATCGATAAAAGTCTTCCCTGCATGCTGTTTTCCGATCTCCATGGTCTTGGAACCGTCATCCCCATTACTCAGGATAACCGCGCAACCCGAATGCTCTTCATCGCCTTCCCTCGTCCAGCCAATACAATTGGCGTGATCTAGGTAGTCACGCTGGGCTCCATAGGCAAACCGCTTTCGCGCCTCTAGCAGCTTCCCGATATTTTCAACTCCCGGCATATAGATCTCATACTCCTTGCCATCATGCCCCTTGTCGGTATATTTTGCTCCGTAAAGATCAGGATAGAAAACGCAGGGATAGCCCTTCTCCCTTAGCAGCAACAAGGCATAGGCCAGCGGCTTGAACCAGGGATCTACAGGCGCTTCCAGCGATTGCAACGGTTGCGTATCGTGGTTGGCGACTACCGTCACGGCCAGATCTGGCCGCGCCGCCACCAGCGTATCGTGAAAGATCGTCGTCAGATCGTAATCCCGCCCCTGCTTCGAAGCTGCCTCGAGGTTGTGATGCAGCGACGCATCGAAAAGCGACATCCGCCCCTGCGTGGCCTCGATATATTTCAGCAGCAATGGCAGATTCCCCGGCGCCCAATACTCGCCTACAGCAAAGAAATTCTTCCCGGTGAAGCGCCGCATATGATCCAGCCACTCGTTCTCCCAGTCCGGGGCAATATGCTTCACCGCATCGAGCCGTACCCCATCGAAGCCCGTAATAGTATACAGCCATTCGCCCCATTTCTTCAATTCCTCCCGCACATGGGGATTTCGGAATTCAATATCATCGTACATAAGGTAATCGTAATTGCCCTTTTCATCATCGACCACCTCCTCCCACCCTTCGCCATAATCGTTCAGGATACTGTAGATCGCCGTCTCCTTGGTCTTGTTGTCGTAATCTACACCCGTAAAGCAACGGAAATCCCACACGAAAGGAGAATATTGGCCCTTTCGACCCGGAAAGGTGAACCTCGTATAGGCTTCGATATCGAAAGGCTCGCTGATGAATTTCGTCCGATCCTCCGGATCGACCTTCCGGACCCTGATCAGCTCCGGCTCATCGGCACCGGCCAGGTGGTTATGCACAATGTCCACATATACCTGCATTCCCGCGTCATGCACCGCCCTGATCGCCGCCAGCAGCTCCTCCTTCGTACCGTATTTGGTACGCACGGAATTTTTCTGATCGAATTCACCCAGATCATAAGGATCATAGATATCGTATCCCACGGAATAGCCGCCATTGGTACCTTTGCTGGCCGGAGGCAGCCACACGGCCGTAAAGCCCATCTCCGCCAGCCGCGGCGCTTCCGAAGCCAGCTTGTTCCAAAGGCTGCCGTCATTGGGGTAATACCAATGAAAGAATTGCAGGATTGTCCCGTTTTGCATAAACCCCCTACAACCAGAATGATACCATATTCGTCCCCCGAAGGATCAGCCGTTCCTCTACTCAGAATGTAGAAGAATTTGCACATTTGACGGGCGTGCCGCGTGAATTCCCCCCTTTCAGTAAAATTGGCAAGGAATTTTAACTACCTCAGGAAAGTAAACGTCAAAACCAAGAAATATGAATAACAACTCAAAGATCCTATTAGGATTTCTTGTCGGTGCAGCCGTGGGCGGTGCACTCGGTATCCTGCTGGCCCCCGATAAAGGCTCGGAAACCCGCAGGAGGATCGTCGAAAAAGGCAACGATCTTGGCGACAGCCTCTCCGATTTCAGCGATACGGTCAAAGACAAATTCAACGACGTAGTGGACGGTGTAAAAAGCACCTTCAGCAAATCCAGAAACTCGATGTCATAATGCAACACGAACACGACCACGACCAAACAGATCTTGATATTCTACTCTCCGACGCCGGCGACTTCATCGAAACCCGCACCACGCTGTGGAAGTACAAGGGCATCGAAAGTCTCGCCGACGTCTCCGGAGAGCTGGTGGCCGGCCTCGCAATGATCGTGTTCGTTTCGTTCGTGATCATTATCTTCAGCATCGGTTTCGCTCTGCTCATCGGCGATTGGCTGGGAAAATACTATTATGGCTTTTTTATCATGGGCGGTTTTTACGCCGTTGTTGCACTCATCCTTTTCGCCGGCCGCCGCCGCTGGCTCAAAGACCCCTTCAGCAATATGCTGATTCGCAAGATCCTTAAATAATGCGCATGGCAAAGATCACTACCATCGAACAATTACGGGAAGCAATACGCGATCTGGAGCATCAGAACTATGTCAACGAACAGCATATGCGCAACCGGGTAGCTCAGCTGGCGGATCGGCTCAAACCCGTCAACCTGGTCAGAAACCTCTTCAGTCATCTCTTCACCGGCGGCTCGGATGCAAAGACAAGCCTCCTTAAGATGGCCGCCGGCATCGCTACCAGTTTTCTCGTCAAGAAATTTTTTAAGAAAGGACTCAGCGTTAAATAGAGTCTTCGTTTTTCAGCTTCGTTAGCAGATAATACCCAGGGTGGATCAGCAGGATCTTCTGCAGGTGCTCCATCTTAGCCATCTCTCCATGGGCCTTGAGATACGAAAATACATGGCCCAGCACTACCTTGATGATATATACCCCTTTGCGGGGGTCGGCGTCCAGCTGCTCTTTTCGCTCCCAGAGATCACTTAATATCTCCCTCGTGAGGATATCGATCTCCCGTGCATCGCCCAGCTGGGTAAGCTGCTCTACGGAGTTGAATACCTGGTGATAATAGGATGAGATAAATTCTTTCAATCTTGTGGGATTTGTAGGCGGGAGTAAGATAACGTAGCTTACAGGATAGACAAAAAACTACTGAATTTTCCGCAAATCCGATTGAACAAGTACTATATTAGGGGTATGAGGCTGTCGAACCCTATAACTTACTGCTTATTCTTCCTTCTCATTGCCGGCACTGCCGGGGCCCAAAGCGCCGACTCGCTAATAGGGCGTTTGGCGACCCTCTCCGGCCAATGGCGAACCCATCACCTGAAAGATACCGATTATTTGCGGTCCATGGACTCCCTCGTCCCCTTCCTTGAACAGGAAGACAGCCTCCCCCAATGGCTTGCCGCATATCGGGACATCGCCTTCGCCAACCCCAAACCCAGCCGGTACAAAGCCTATTACTACACCTTCATGGCGCTAAATGCCGCTAATACGAAAAAGTTGGGCAGCGCCATCTATTACTCGGAAAAGAACAATAACGAAAGGATCAGCGCCGGCCTTTTCGAAAAAGGCGGCCTTTCTCACAGCGATATGTTCGCCCTGTTCGTGTATTTCGGAAACCGCGACTACAACCGCCTCATCCAGAAATACGGGACGATCCTTCCCACTCTCAGGACGATACCGGCAGGCGTTACCACCGGAAAGATCAGCAGAGAGCAGGCTTTCGTGGCCCTCAGTATCCTCCAGGTCGCCGAATTCACCTACTATAAAAAGAACGATATCGCCCATATGGACGAAGCCGCGCAGATCGCCCGGGACATAGAGGACAAAATGCGCGGGCAGCCCGGGCGCTTTTCCGCCTACCGGAAACCTTTCGATTACCTGGAGCATAGCATGGGCTTTAAAGAACAGTCCGGAAGGAACCCCGCCGAAGCCGCCCGGCTGCTCGATCTCGCCATCGCCGATGTCAGGGATACGGCCTTTCCGGAACATATGCGGGCCGATTATAGCACCGGTCTCTTCGAGGAGGCCGTGGATTTCTACTCCGGTCTTCACAAGCCGGACAGCGTCCGGCACTATCTGACCTTACTCTGGGGAATAGGGGTGAACGCTCGCGAATCGACTACGGACAGGGTATTTATAGCTGCAAACGATGCCTTCCTCCTCGGCGACGAAGGGCACTATACGGAGGCGTACCGGCAGCTCCGGAATGCATTCGAAATGCGCGATTCCGCGTTCTATGCTGTGAGCGCGGACAAAGAGAACAACCTCTACGCCCTCGCGGAAGCGGACAATGCCCACGCCGAAATGCTCCGGTCCGAAGAAAAAAAGCGCCGGGCAGAACAGGCGAACCTCTATCTCTATTTCATCATCTCGCTGCTGGTCCTGGCGGGCGGTGCCCTGTTCCTCGTCAACCGCGAACGCCAGCGACGACGCCTGCTCAACCTGCAAGTCTCGCTGGCCCGAAATTTCCACGACGATATCGGGCCCATGCTGATCTACGCCAACGCGCTGGCAAAAAAAGCGCTCGACGAACACCCCGCCGAAAGTCTCACCGAGCTCAAGACCCATATCGGCAGGATCATGAACGAGGTCCGCGCCATCTCCCATGACCTCAAATCGAACCACCTCGGAACCATCGGCGATCTGGCGGGAGAGAATGCCACCCTCCTGGAGAAAATAAAGGAATCCACCGGCACCGGCTATACCCTGAGAACGGAGAATCCTCACCAGCCCCTGAGCCATATCCAATATACGGACCTGGTCAAGATCACCCGCGAGCTCATCGGTAACTCGATAAAACATGCCGCCTGCAAAAAGATCCACCTGGAAATAAAAGCGCTCGGCCCGGATCTGGTATTACAATATTCCGACGATGGGAAAGGCATGGAGCCGACCGGCAATCCCGTCGGCATCGGCCTGCAAAATATCCGTGAAAGGGTCGCCGGTCTGCGCGGCATTTTCCTGTTGAAAAATTCCTGGCCCCGCGGTTATTCCATACAAATCTCTATCCCATTAATATGAACGATCTGGCAAGAGCATACGACTCTATCCTGGTGATCGACGATCACAATATGATCGTCAACGGTATCCGACTGCTGATCGGCCAGCGGTTCGGGCAGTTCCTGCACGCCAACACCGGCGCAGCCGGTACCTCCCTGGCTGTCAAACACCAGCCCTCCCTGGTGATCGTAGACGTTGTCCTGCCCGATCTCAGCGGCGACGCCATCGTGCGCGAGATCAAATACCGCAACCCCGGCACCCGCATCCTCGCCTATTCCTTTAATGCCTACTCCGCCGCCGTGCTCAAAATGTTCAACGCCGGCGTTCACGGCTATCTCGTTAAAAGCGAAGACGACGCGGAATTTGTAAAAGCCGTGACCACCTTGCTGGATGGAAAAGAATATTTCTGCCGCGAAGCCCGTATCCATATCATTCACCGCGTCTTCCCGGAAGAGGAACATCCACGCCTCATCGTCGCCAATACCGGCTTCTCCACAAAAGAGATCGAGATCATCCGGCTGATCTGCCAGCAAAAGAACGCCCGCGAGATCAGCGACCTGGTCTTCCTCTCGGAACGCACCGTCGAACAATACCGCAGCAATATCACCAAACGCATCGGCGCCCGAAATATCGCCGGCATCATCCGGTTTGCACTGCAGAATCACATCATCGATCTGGCCGACCTTTGACTACAAAATGTAAAAATTACATTTATTCCCGGATTTTTGTAAGATAACCTCCGACGTGACCCTTGATTTCGAATCGGGTACTACAATTAGGGGGGACCAACGACACGGCCGCAGGCGACGCCGCTATCGAAGCGCCTTTTATATGTAAAAAAGACAAGTATTATTATCTCTTCGTATCTTTCGACTATTATTGCCGTGGTGAGTTTCGACGATGGCGACTGGCTCGTGTTCCATGGCTATGACGCGAACGACAAAGGCCGCTCCAGACTGCGCATGGAGCCGCTGGCGTGGATCGACGGCTGGCCGGTGGTGATGAGGAAACGCGAACCGTGACGGGGCCGTCCCCTTACGCGAATTGTTCGGGGTCTATCAGCAGGGTATTTTGCAGGATCCGCAGCTGCGCATCATTCCCCTGTTTCTTCAGATACTCCACGACATGTTTGACGAGGATCTTGTAGACAAAGGCAGGTTTGCGCAGAGGAGTGAAGAGTTCTTCGCTGTTTTCCCAGAGATCGACAAAGATTTCTACGGTAAGCTTTTCGAGTACCAGCTTATCTGCCGGTCCGCTGAGTTTTTGCACGCCGGCAAAGATCGAAGGATAGTACTGATCGATGAATTGCTCGAATTGCGTTAGTTTCTCGAGGTCACGGGTATCAGTCATTGAAGCACAATTTAATAAGGAATAATGGCCATTATTAGTAAACACCAATACGTAAAACGTAACCGTCGTATCAGCCTTTTTTTGCTCGCTGCGCTCCTATTGATCAAAACCAATGCGCAACCGCTTGTCGTCGAAGCCGGAAAACCCGGTGCGGCCATCCGGCCGACCATGTGGGGAATATTTTTCGAGGACATCAATATGGCTGCGGACGGCGGCCTCTATGCCGAACTGATCAAGAATCGTTCTTTCGAGTTCAACATGCCCTTGATGGGTTGGAAAGAGCACACCACGGTTCCCGGCGATGGCACCGTCCTCGTCCTCAACCGCTCCGCCGAGAGCCCCGACAATCCCCGCTTTATCCGCGTAACCCATACTACCGGTAATCCTTATGGTCTTTCCAACGAAGGGTTCCGCGGGATGGGCATCAAAAAGGACGAGGGCTACCATTTCTCCGTCTGGGCCCGGCCCCGCTCCGGCATCCCGCTGACCCTCCATCTCGAATTGCAAACCCCCGAAGGAAAAGTCATCGGCGAAACCCGGCTACAGTTGCCATCGGCCAATGCCATGGCAGAGTCAACCACGACTTCGGCAATCGCAGGCCCCTCAGCCGGCCCGGCCGCGTCTGCCGGCGATCCCCCCGCCGCCTTCCCCTCCCCCTGGCAACACGCCACCGCCAGCTTCACCGCCTCCGCCACCGAACCCCACGCCCAACTCTATATCTGGTTCGAAGGCCAGGGGTCTGTCGACCTCGACATGCTCTCCCTTTTCCCGCAACATACCTGGAAGCAGCGGCCCGGCGGCCTCCGCGCCGACCTCGTGCAATTGCTGGCCGACCTCCACCCGGGCTTCATTCGCTTCCCTGGCGGCTGTATCGTCGAAGGCCGCGACCTGGCGGGCCGGTACCAGTGGAAAAAGACCGTCGGCAGGGTAGAGGACCGCAAGTTGATCATCAACCGCTGGAACACCGAATTTGCCCACCGGCTCACCCCCGACTACTTCCAATCCTTTGGCCTCGGATTTTATGAATACTTCCAGCTCGCCGAAGACATCGGCGCCCAACCCCTGCCCATTCTCAACTGCGGTATGGCCTGCCAGTTCAATACCGCGGAGGTTGTACCCACCGGCGACCTCGACCCCTATATCCAGGATGCCCTCGACCTGATCGAATTCGCCAACGGCGGCACGGACACGAAATGGGGCGCCCTGAGAGCCGCCATGGGCCATCCCGAACCCTTCCACCTCAAAATGATGGGCGTCGGCAACGAACAATGGGGGCCCCAATATGTCGAACGCTACCTTGCTTTTTCAAAGGCCATCAAAAGCCGCTATCCCGATATCCGTCTCGTCAACAGCACCGGCCCGGACCCCAATGGCGATAGATTCGACTTCCTCAACGATACCCTCCGCAGCCTGCACGCCGATATCCTCGACGAACACTACTACCGCAATCCGGAATGGTTCCTGCAGAATGTTGGCCGCTACGATCACTATGACCGCAACGGACCCAAGATCTTCGCCGGCGAATACGCCGCCCAAAGCGATCATACCGTGTCGCCTGCCAATCGCAATACCTGGCAATGCGCCATGGCGGAAGCCGCGTTCATGACCGGCCTCGAACGCAATGCCGACGTAGTCCAAATGGCTTCCTATGCCCCCCTGTTCGCCCATGTCGACGGCTGGCAATGGACCCCCGACCTCATTTGGTTCGATAACCTCGGGTCCTACGGCACCCCGGACTATTATGTCCAAAAACTCTATTCCACGAACAAAGGCTCGGTGGTCGTCCCCCTGCTTCGGGATGGCAGCCCCCTGGAAGGGAAAGACAGCCTCTACGGCTCCGCCTGCATCGACAGCGCCGCACATGAATTGATTATTAAACTAGTAAACACCTCCGGCCAGGCCCAGCAGCCGGCCATCGATCTGGCGGGCATCCGCAGAATCGACCCGCAGGTTCATTGCAAAACGCTGACAGCCAATCTGGAAGAGGTCAATTCGTTGGATAGCCCGACCCATATCCACCCCCTGGAAACCATTATGATCTGTAAGGGTAAAAAACTAGCCCCGACTTTGCCAATGCACAGTTTCTGCGTGATCCGGATCAAAATAGTGCAATAAATTCGGTGCTTTTTGTAAAATACCATGTTTTATGGTATACAATTTGTGGCTAATCAGTTGCTTCGCCACAAAACAAATTATTTCCTGTGTTAAACCTCCACTAGACCTGAGCCGCCGGGGGCGGCTCGACAATTACTAAAACCGTCGAAGACGGTTGTCCGAAGGACGGTCATTAGCGTCCCTGCGCGGCCTTTAATGCATTCGGCATAAAAAGCCTGTCAAATTCTCCGGGGTAATGTGCGGGCCAGCCCACCCACGCATTACCCCGTTTTTATTCCCGCGACGCACGCCATCATTGCCCCGCGGCGGACATCTGCATCATTGCCCGCCACCACCAAACAAGGTCCACGGATACGCCTTCATGTCGTGTAGCACCTTCTCCTCCCACTGATACTCCGGATGCGCGGCAAAGAACGGCGCAGCCAAAAAATCATCCCCATTGGGATTGCCCATATGCGCCCAGAATTGCATGTTCTTCGCCAGATCGCTGGTCGTAAGCTTGGCCTGGACCGTCCCACCCGGGTAATACGGCGGCCAACTCCATTCCGGACAGCCCTTGGGGTCGGTATCCACCCGGCCGGCGATCACACACCGGTTAGCCTCCCGCGCCTTCGTCAGCTCGTCATAGCTATCGCCCTCGATGGTCTTAGCCGTTTCCGCATCGATCTTACCCTTGTACTCGGTAGTCAACGCTTCCCAACGCCGCCGCCTGCTATTCGGTGAGCTCGTGCTGTCATTCGGATCAAAGGTCGTCTCGTCCTTGATCAGCTTTTCATCCAGCGGAAAATTAGAACCTACATAGATGCCATCCGCGGTACGCCAGACCCGGCGGTCCTTTAACCCCAGCTCCAGCCGCGCGATCTCACCCGTCTTGATATCTCCCACCAGCCAGTCGTTGGCATAGCCGCCATTGTTCCCCGCCGTCATGATCGCGACGAAATCATCGATGCTGTTGGCATATTGCGCCGCCTTCCTCGCCCTGACGAACTCCGGGATCCCCTTTACATCGAACCCCTTGAACCCCGTGATCGTCGTTTCCGTGATCACAATGCCGCTGGCGCTGACTACGAAATCATCGCCGCTATGGATCAGGCCCGGCAAACAATCCATGATGATATGATTCCCCGTCTGCGGGACGATATCCGCGATGATATTCCACCGCTCCCCGTCCATATAATCTGTCCAGTTGTTATGACCTATGGCGATCTTTCCGTCCGCCGTATAGCTTCCCGTGGCGATAAACCCGCTGCAATTTCCCGGCGCCTTGTTATCCGCCGCTGTCGACCCCGGATGCGCTTTTTCCTCCAGCATCGGAACATAATACTGCGAGAGCTCGATATTCGCATTCAACACCACCAGGTCGGTGACGTCATAATGTTTCCCCTTGTCCTTCATCCCTTCCACGATGCCCGTGATCTCCTCCTGGTATTCCTTGTCGATCTTATCCCAGAACCCGAGCTTCCCCACCGCGGCACGATAAAAAGCCCAGTCCTTACCGGAGCTATGCGGCAACGTTACCTTGAAACCCCTGATGAGATCGTCGATCTCCCCCGCCAGGAGATAACCATGCTGATAGCCGATATCCCTCGGACTGCCTTCGAGATGCACATAGATCCATCCATTCTTTTCATAACGGGAAGCATTCGCCAGACGTGGATTCCGTTGCTGGCAAAAGCAAGTGGTGGCCAGCGCTAGCGCTGTCAGCAGTGCGGGTAATTTTCTCATACTGGGAAGTTAATCAAAAAACCTCACCCAGATTCACAAAAAACCCACCCGACCCGTGGGTGCCCCAGCCATAGTCCACACACAGGTTCGTACGGGAAAATTTGTTCAGGCTGACCCGGATGCCGGCCCCATAACCCGGGTTGATATAGGCAAATTGACCCGAAGAAGGTTCCGTAAAACTTTGTGCGTTGGCGAAGACGACCCCTCCCAGCAACCCATTTGCCGTAATGCCGAATCGATATTCCGACTCCAGGTACAGCATGTTCTTGCTCCGGTATCGCCCCTGGATATATCCCCGGCCCGTGTTCGTATACGCGTCCCAGCCCGTGCTGGGCAGCAGGAGATACGGGGGATTGCCATTCCCCACCGTTAGCCAGTCGTAGCTCCAGAATGCAAACACATTATGTGTGCTCCCGGGCAACCTGACATATTCGCGCGCATCGAGCAGCAACGACTGCCAGTTATCATCGCTCCCCAGAAAAGTAAAATTAGGCCGGTAGGTCAAGTTGAGATAAGTCCCCTGCACCGGGTTAATGGGATTGCGGCGATTATCAAAAAGAAAATGCGCCGAAACACCCGACGCCTGCTCCGTTTTTGTAAGCCCATATCGCTGGAAATCGGTCTTCCCGGCGGGTGGATCGATCTGGCGGATATTCCAGAAATAATCGAAATCATATCCTATACCTACGTAAAGATCGCGGGCCACCGTTCGCAGGATAGCCTGATGCAACCGCACATAGCCATAATCGATATTGTACCCGCTGTCGGTACTGGTATTTCCCCCCAATCCGTAGGTCAATGAAGGATAGACGAGATATCGCCAGTCCGTTTGGATATTGTACTTGTTGCCCCTCGTCCAGATATTGCCCTGAATGGGGAAGATCACCTGCTTGTACTGGCTGTACGTAATGCTGGTAAGTACATTGGACATATTCGCCCCGCTTTGCTCGCTGGTATAAAAAGCGAAATTGGAACTGAGCACCCCCGCAAAACCCGTCTGTAAAGTATAGCCTGCCACCGGCAACGCCGAGATATGAAGTTTTCCCCCCTTGAGCTGTACCGTGTCCTTTCGCGTCAGCTTCCGCCCCCGCATGAGACTGCGGCCGACATCCACCAAATCGACCTGGTTATTGGCATTCTGCGCGCAGGCTTGCGCAAATGCCAGCAAAAGCAGGAACGAAAGGGTTATTTTGGCTACATTGCTCAAATACGGTAATGGATTAGACGCGTTAGACTCGGAAGGGAACGATAAGTTTATTCAGGGGGTTGCTCTATTTGTCCAGCTTAACAACCTCTTCATAGGCGTTCAGCTTGTGCAATTCCAGGATAGTAGTCTTCCCGTCCTCACTTTCCCTATACATGGGAACGTATTTCCCGTTGAATTTGATCTCCTGGTAGGTATAAGAGGTGCGCTGCTGGACGAAATTGGAATAGACATCGTCGAAACCCCGGATCAACACATAGAGCTCGACATCCGAGGCTACCATATCGTCAGGGGTAAAGCCCAGGAACGGACTCTTGTCGTCGATGGGATGCACCACCGTCCAGTTCATCGGTAAACTCTCGACTTTGTTTCGTTCCAGGTTCAAGTCGTAATACCGGTATTCTGCGCTGCCATCCATCTGAACCTTTAAACCGATATTGACCCGGATCTGGACATCGGTGAGCGTGTGATTGTCCTTGTAAGGGGCAAAGCGGAACATCAGCGCCGTCTTGTCCTGGTACGGACTGATCAGCGCGAAATCACTAAAGACCAGGAAGGACTTAGGCCGCGAAAAACGCCCGAACATCAAGCCGGTCGCCAGGGCAAAGGAAAGGAACCCGGTCATCGCCTCGATCGCGGCCACCACATTGGCGCCGTCACCCACCGGGTTGACCCGGCCGTAACCCACCGTGGTAAAGGTTTCCGTACTAAAGAAAAAAGCCTCTTTGAACTTTCCCCAATAACCCGTGGCGACGACTCCCTGCAGTTGATCGATCCCCACGCTCAAATAGATGAAAGCATATAGGAGATTCACGCTCAAATAGGCCACCAGGATCAGCCCGATGAATTTCCATCGCGGCATCGTCAGCATGCTATGATAAATACTAAAGCGGTTCAGAAAAGGCATGCCCTCCTTCCTGAGATTGAAGGTCCCGTCCCGGTTGATGAACCTGCCTCCATAATTGGCGGCGTTGATACCAAACCCGGTATCGTTATTGATCTTGAGTGATGGGTCGATTTTCTGCTTGCTAAGCGCCATGTTTGGTCTTTATTGGTTCACCAGTGCTTCGTATAATATTTCCACGGGGTGTTGAGCCTTACGCCCCGTTCCGTCTTTGATCTGATGCCGGCAGCTCGTGCCCGGTGCCGCGATGATCACTTCTTCCCCCTGTTTTCGTACGGTGGGTAACAACACCAACTCCCCGATCTTCTGTGAGATCTCATAATGCTCCCGCTCATAACCAAACGATCCGGCCATCCCACAGCAGCCGCTGGGAATCGTCGTCACCGTATAATTCCTGGGCAGTGAAAGCATCCGGACACTTCCCGCCACCGACGTCAGCGCCTTCTGCTGACAATGGCCATGCAGCACCACCGAACGCTTTTCCGTGGTGAATTGTTCTGCCCGGACCCTGCCCTGTTCGATCTCCCGGGCCAGAAAATCATCGATCAAAAAGCTATTTTGTGCCAGCCGCTGCGCAGTGTCGAGCAAAGCATCATCGGCCAGATCGGGATACTCATCCCGGAAGGTGAGAATAGCGCTGGGCTCGATACCCACGAGCGGTGCGTCTTCCCCGATCACGGGCCCCAACAGCCGCAGATTGGCATTGACGATCTTTTTGGCCTCGCGCACCAGCCCCTTGGACAACCAGGTCCGGCCGCTCTCGAGATGTTCGGGGATCACCACCTCATAACCCAGCCGCTCCAGCAATTTCACCGCCTTGATGCCGATCTCCACATCGTTGTAGTTCGTGAATTCATCACAGAACAAATAGACCTTCCGCCCCCCTTGCTTCCTGGCTTGTTTCTTCCACCAGCGGCGCAGGGTCGTCTTATGCAGCAACGGCATCGACCGTTTCGGCGCAAACCCTACAAGCCTCTTGACCAGCGGCATTTGCACAAAGAAATTGTAGACGCCCGGAGCGATAGAACCCAACCGCGCGCTCTGCGAAAAACCGGCGATCATCTTGCTCCGGAACGGTACACCATTGGCATCGTAATAATGTTGCAGGAACTCCGCCTTCAGCTTGGCGACGTCCACATTGGAGGGACATTCAGATTTACACCCTTTGCAGCTGAGACAGAGATCCATCACCTCATAGATCTCTTTATGGTTGTACCGGTTAGCCCCTTCGCTGCGGGTCAGGAACTCGCGCAGGATATTCGCCCGCGCGCGTGTGGTATCCTTTTCATTGCGCGTGGCCATAAACGAAGGGCACATCGTACCCCCGGAAAGATGCGATTTCCGGCAATCACCGGAACCGTTACACTGCTCGGCATGTTGCAGGATATCCTGGTCATGGAATCTAAAGATCGTGGGGAAGGCCGGCGTCTGCTGTCCCGGGGTATACCTCAGGTGCGTATTCATCGGCGGCGTATCCACGATCTTCCCCGGGTTGAAGATATGCCCGGGGTCCCAGGTCTGCTTGATCTCCTTGAACAACGCATAATTGCGCTCACCCACCATCTGTGGGATGAACTCGCCCCGCAACCGGCCGTCGCCGTGCTCGCCGCTCAGCGAGCCCCCATACTTCTTTACTAACGTGGCGATCTCCTCCGCGATGGCGCGGAAAAGCCGGTTGCCGTCTTCGGTCTTCAGGTTGATGATCGGGCGCAAATGCAGTTCCCCGCTGCCCGCATGGGCATAATGCACCGAATACAGCCCATATTTTTTTAATATCTCATTGAAATCCCGGATGTAGGCCGGAAGGTCCTGTACATCCACCGCGGTATCTTCGATCACGGGAACCGCCTTTTCATCACCAGGCAGGTTGGACAACAAGCCCAGTCCCGCCTTGCGCAGCGACCAGATGCGGTTCGTGTCGTCGCCGAAAAGCAGCGGAAAATGATACCCCAACCCCGCAGCCCGCATCTCGGCCTCTACTTTGGCGGCGATCGTCTGGATCTCCTCCCGCGTGTCCTTCTTGAACTCTATCACCAGGATGGCGCCGGGGTCGCCCTGTACAAAGAATCGGTTCTTGCTTTGTTCGATATTGTCCTTGGTGCACTCCAGGATATAGTGATCGATGAGCTCGCTGGCCGTTGCACCGTAGGGCAACGCGATCAGGTTGGCCCGCAGGGCTTCGTCGATGCTGTTGAAATGGACACAGAGCAGCCCCGTCTCTTTGGGCGGCAGGGGCGACAGATCCAGCTTGATCTCGGTGAGAAAGGCCAGGGTGCCTTCGGAGCCGGCGATCAGCGTACAGAAATTGAAATCGGGGCTCCCCGCGACAAAAGGCGCCGTGTCCAGCAAAAGATCTAACGCGTACCCGGTATTCCGCCGTTCGACAGACCGCTTTGGGAAGTTCTCGCGGATGCCTACCTGGTTATCGTAATTGCTGAGCTGTTTCCGGATGTTCCGGTATAAGTTGCCCTCCAGACCCGGCGCCTCGCATTTAGCATGGAACCGTTCCGGATCCAGCTGGCCAAAAACGGCTTCGCTGCCGTCGCTGAGCAGGGCCTTGACCTCCAGCAGGTGTTCCCGGGTGGACCGGTAGATGATCGAATTGCTCCCGCAGGAGTTATTGCCCACCATCCCGCCGATCATGGCCCGGTTAGCAGTGGACGTTTCCGGTCCAAAAAGTAGCCCGTAGGGCTTCAAAAATAGATTCAGCTCGTCGCGGACCACCCCCGGCTGCACGCGCACCCACCGCTCGGCTGCATTCAGTTCCAGTATGCCCGTGAAATTCCGCGAGACGTCGACCACGATGCCATGGCCTACAACCTGTCCCGCCAGAGACGTACCCGCCGTCCGCGGGATAAGCGAGGTCTTTTGTTGATGTGCAAAAGCAATGAGCTTCTTGAGGTCTTCGATGGTCTTGGGTACGGCCACTGCAAGGGGCATTTCACGATAAGCGGAGGCATCGGTCGCGTATAATGTCCGCATGGTCGTGTCGGTGTACAACTCGCCCTCCAAAGCCTGGCCCAGGATCTCCAGTTTTTCATCCATGGTCGCAAAAATAAGCCGTGTCCCTCTATTTTTGCCGCATGTACCGACTCATCACCCCCCTTTTGATTGGCTGTTTGCTCGCTTCCGGCGCCCGCGCCCAAAAAAGCGAAAGGCTACAACCCAAGCCCGCTTTGCTTCGGCTCATCGATGGCAGCCTCCGCCAGGCCGTCAATCAGTACGAGATCCTGATGAGCCATGTCCCCCCGGGGCGCCTCCCCAAGACCTGGTACGCCAATGCCCAAAGGCTCGAGACCAGCGACGCCGGATGGTGGACCAGCGGTTTTTATTCCGGTACATTGTTTTATTTATACGAGTTTTCCCACGATACCGCGCTGCTCGATGAAGCACAAAACCGCCTGAAACTCCTCGAACCCGAGCAATTCAATAAATCCACCCATGACCTGGGGTTCATGATGTATTGCAGCTTTGGCAATGGGCTGCGGCTGCTGGACAGCCCACGGTACAAAGACATCCTGCTAAACAGCGCCCGCTCGCTGTCGACCCGGTTCAACCCCATCGTGGGCTGTATCAAGTCGTGGGACAGCAAGCCCTGGCATTTCCCGGTGATCATCGACAACATGATGAACCTCGAGCTTCTCCTCTGGGCAACGCAGGTGACCGGCGACACGTCGTTTGCCCATATCGCCGTGACCCACGCCAATACGACCATGCGCAACCATTTCCGGCCCGACTACAGCTCTTATCATGTCGTGGATTATGACTCGGCTACCGGCGCCATCATCGCGAAAAAAACGGCGCAGGGCTATGCCGACTCTTCCGCCTGGGCCCGCGGCCAGTCCTGGGGACTATACGGCTATACCATGGTCTACCGCTTTACCCACGACCCGCGCTACCTCGAGCAAGCGCGCCATATTGCCCACTTTATTCTCACCAACCCCAACCTGCCCGCCGACAAGATCCCCTACTGGGACTACAATGCCCCGGGCATCCCGCCTGCGAACGCCGGCGGCGGTGCGCGAGCCGCGATGGGTGGACCGCTACGCGATGCTTCCGCCGGCGCGATCATGGCCTCCGCCCTCATCGAGCTCAGTAAATACGTCGCACCAAAGGAAGGCCGCGGCTATCTCGACGTCGCCGAAGAGATCATCGTCAACCTCAGCTCCAACACCTACAAGGCCGTGGTAGGCTCCAATGGCGGCTTCATCCTCAAACATAGCGTCGGCAACCTGCCCGGCCATTCCGAGATCGACGTCCCGCTGACCTACGCGGACTATTATTACATCGAAGCCATGCTGCGCTACAAAGAGCTCGCGCAAAAGTAGCCGACCTCTCCCGATAGCCCGCCACCTTTAAAAATCCATTAAAAATAGATCTCCCGCCCCATGAAATCATACGCCCGCAATTCGGTAGCGCGGAGTTCGCTGACCTCATAATCGCGGCGCGCCAACGCCCACACCATGGTATCCACCGGCTTTCCATGCATGTCGGTATAGTGATCCTTGAGCGTCAGCTCATGCTGGAAACCCAATCGCTGCGGGATGCGCCGGCTGGCGACATTGTCGGGCGCACAACGGATCTCCAGCCTGCTCAGCTGCTCGATCTCGAATGCGACCCGGATCAGGGCACAAACGGCCTCCGTAGCAAAACCCTGATGTACACACCGGACATTGATCCAATAGCCGATCTCGCGCGCATCCTTGCCGATCCGGTTATGTAAACCCGTGCCGCCGATCTGCACCTTCTCCGCTTTGTCGAAGATACCGAAGACGGCGTCCTGACCGAGATCGAACTGCCCACGGAAAAGCCGGATAAAATTCTCCATCCATTCCAGGTCCTTTGGCTCCTGCCTGGCCCAGGGTATCCACGGCCGCAGATGTTCGATACTACCCGTGATCGCCGTATGCATCAGCTGCGCGTCGGCCGGTTGATAACAACGGATCAGCAGCCGCTCCGTCTCGATCCGATATGTTTTGGCTAACTCCATGTTCATTGTTTGAGAGACTCCAGAATCCTTTTGACGATCCCATCCATCGCGGTATTTTCTACCCATCGTACCACGGCGACCACATCGTGCTGCGGATCGACATAGATAAAATTCGTTCCATTGCCAATATGAACAAAAGCGCTCACCGGTGCGCCTGGCAATAGCTTGTGATCCGTATTGAGGAAAAAGTTCATGTATCCATAAGTGGGCTCTACGGCGGTAGGTGTCAGGGCCTGCCTGAAAAAAAGCTCGGAAACAAGCTGTTTGCCGTTCCAGTTGCCGCGATGCAAGGTCAGCAACCCGAACCGCCCCATGTCATAGGCATTTATAAACATCCCGCCGCCCCAGTGACCACCGCCGCTGACGCTCTGTACCGCCTCGCCGTCCAGTACGATCCAGGAGTTGCGGTAACCATACCAACGCCAGGTATTGGAAGCGCCTATGGGGTCCATGACATGGGTTTTCAACACTTGCGGCAGCGGCATCCGCCACACGCTGGTCGCTGCAAGCGCCAGGGCATTCACCCGGACATCATTGTACTTCCAAACAGTGCCGGGGGCATTGCGGGGCCGGGTGAGCCAGGTATCGGGCTTGCCCGCGGGACGATCAGCCCAGTCCGGCTTGCCCCACAACACGCCTTCCCAATCGCTCGTTTGCCGGAGCATTACATCCCAGGTCAACACTTTGTCATGCGGGCTCGAGAAAGGGGACAGCAACTCCGGTTTTCCGATATCCTCGGGTCGTCGCGCCGGCGCCCCCGGATCATAGACCTCGATGGGCGGAACATAGTTCGCAACAGTATCCTGAACACTCCGGATCAGCCCCTGGTCAACCGCCAGCCCGATCACCGTGGAAAGAAAGGACTTCGTAACGC
>JAICXX010000107.1 GCA_025934485.1 Chitinophagaceae bacterium | reverse complement strand
GAGCGAGCAGGAGAACCTCGAGCTTGCGCGGCAACTGATACAGGCGCATGCCTATTGGCGTTTGAAAGGTCTGTCCGTGGACCTCGTGATCTGGAATGAAGATCACGGATCGTACCGGCAAATCCTGCAGGACCAGATACATGGTCTTGTCAATGCAGATGCCGGAAATCAGCTTTATCAAAAACCCGGCAAGATATTCATCCGATCCGCGGATCAGATCTCGCCTGAGGACCGGATCCTTTTTGAAAGTGTCGCCAGGGTCGTCATCTATGACACGAAAGGGACGCTTTCGGAACAGGTGAACCGCATTTACTCTGGGAAAACGCCTTTGCCCTTTCTTCAAACCGGCCCGCGGCAAGCGGAGGAGCCTGCCGATAACCTCACCCTGCCGGACGATCTTCTTTTTGACAATGGCACGGGCGGTTTCACCCCGGACGGTAAAGAATATAAGATCCTTACGGAAACAAAGAGAACGACACCCGCGCCCTGGGTCAATGTCATAGCGAACCGGGATATGGGTACCGTGATCTCGGAAAGCGGCTCTGCCTATACCTGGTGCGTCAACGCACATGAATACCGGCTCACGCCCTGGAGCAACGACCCCGTCACCGATGCCGGTGGTGAAGCATTCTATCTGCGGGACGAGGAATCCGGGTATTTTTGGTCTCCCGTTCCTTTTCCGGCTCGTGGGGCTACACCCTATATAGCTACACACGGATTTGGCTATAGCCGATTTCAACATGTCGAGCAAGGCATTTCTACGGAAATGTGCGTATTTGTAGACAGCGATCTGCCTGTGAAGTGGACGGTGTTAAAGATAAAGAATCAGAGTGGCCGGAGACGCAAGCTCTCCGTCACAGGGTACCTGGAGATCATCCTGGGAGATGTTACGAGCAAGACAAGCATGCATATCCTTACGGAACAGGACACCGATAGCGGAGCGCTGTTTTTCATGAATAGATACAACACGGCCTTTTCGGACCGGGTCAATTTTTTCAAGGTCGACGAACCCGGCGCTCTCGCCTTTACCACGGACCGGCTTGAATTTATCGGCAGAAACAGAAACCTAAAGGATCCACAGGCGATGCACCGCAAAAGGCTTTCGGGCAGAAGCGGCGCCGCAATGGACCCCTGCGCTGCCCTACAGGTAGCATTCGAACTATCCGATGGAGCGGAAAGGGAGATGGTATTTGTGCTGGGAAGCGCACCGAATACCCACGAAGCCGGCGAAATGATCGGGAAACTATCCGGCCCGGGTGTCGCCCAGCTCTCATTGGGTCGCGTCAAAGACTACTGGAAGGAGATCCTGGGGGCGGCACAGCTCACCACTCCTGACGACGCCCTTAACCTCTACTGTAATGGCTGGCTCCTTTATCAAACCATTTCCGCCAGGTTGTTCGGCCGGAGCGGGTTTTATCAATCAGGCGGCGCCTTCGGGTTCAGGGATCAGCTGCAAGACGTCCTGTCGTTGCTCCATACCCGGCCTGATCTGGTCCGCGAACAGATCCTCTTACATGCATCCCGGCAATTCGTGGAAGGCGATGTACAACACTGGTGGCATCCGCCGGAAGGGAGAGGTGTAAGAACCCGCTGTTCCGACGATATGCTTTGGCTACCGTATGTCGTTTCCCGATATATCGCGGTCACCGGCGACACAGCCGTGCTGAATACCACGCTTGGCTACCTGGAAAGCAGAATGCTCTACCCGGAAGAAGACTCCTTCTATGATCTGCCGGTAAGCGGCAATAGCAGCGGGACCTTGTTTGAGCACTGCGTGCGGGCGATCAAACACGGTTTGCGTTTTGGTCGACATGGTCTGCCGTTCATCGGCACTGGCGACTGGAACGACGGAATGGACAAGGTAGGCAACAAAGGCGCGGGCGAAAGCGTCTGGCTTGCTTTTTTCCTATACGATATCCTGAGACGGTTTACCGATACGGCAGATGCCTACGGAGATCACTTCTTTGCGGAGATCTGCAAGACGGAAGCGGCCAGCCTGCAAACCAGGATCGAAACGGCCGGCTGGGACGGCGAGTGGTATAAACGGGCTTATTTCGACGACGGTACGCCTTTAGGCTCAAAAGAAAATAAAGAATGCCGCATCGACGCGATTTCCCAGAGCTGGGCAGTGCTGTCTGAGGCAGCGAGTGACGAAAGGGCCCTTAAGGCGATGCATTCCCTCGAAGAAAAACTCGTCAGAAAAGACCTGAAATTGATCCAGCTGCTGGATCCGCCTTTTGACTCTAAGGAGCTCAACCCCGGATATATCAAAGGCTATGTGCCCGGGGTCCGGGAGAACGGTGGCCAGTATACGCACTCCGCTATTTGGACCTTGATGGCGTTTGCCGCTTTGGGTCAGCGGGAAAAGGTCTGGGAACTGCTGGAAATGATCCACCCCATCAACCATTCGAGCGACGATGCATCGATCCGGGTATACAAGGTGGAGCCTTATGTTATGGCGGCAGACGTCTATGCAAATGAGTCACATAAAGGCATGGGGGGTTGGACATGGTACACGGGTTCCGCGGGCTGGATGTATCAATTTATCCTGGGCTCTTTGATCGGGCTGGACCGCCAGTCGGATTCGTTAACATTCCGGCCATGCTTTCCTACGAGCTGGCCCTCGATCCAGCTGACGTATCGCTATGGTAGGTCCGAATACCGGATTACCGTTTTCCAGCTGGCCGATGACTCCGCTTCGTGGTGGAAATTGGACGGCCTGCAAGGACCGGGGAATACGATAAAACTCGCCGATGACGGAACAATTCACTCCGTGGAGATGCATATTCGCAAGCAGCTCTAAAAGTATCATTCGAACGTTTGATACTCTTCGCCTCGTTCGAATGCGGCATATGCAGCGCGGGTCTCCTGCAAAATATCATCCGGAAGGTTGTCCATTTTTAGCTTTTCCCATGAGACGGTAGCGGGAGCGAATTGATCGAGGTTTAGATGATGGTTTCGCAGATAGTCGCGTTTTTCGGAAGGCCAGCGCGGCTGTTCCTTTTCAAAAAAGCCGATGAATTTCGCGTCAACCTGTTCGAAATTTCGCTTCAAGAGTTCAATGCCTGTGTATTTCTTCATAGCGTAAAGGTAAAATAAAACGACGATAGTCATTTAATAGGGTTATATTACATCCATCACCACTTCTTTCGAGGCAACGATTAATTTTCAGCATAAGGTTTTTAGTAAATAATTTTAAACGTTCACTTTTTAAAATGTTAACTATGAGACTTTCTGAGTTTATTTTATTGAATGAGCAAGAAAAAAAATCGACTGTGCTTCACCGGGGTGTCCTTCTCGCGAAGAGAAGTAGCTTCGAATCCATGGTATTTTTGTTCCAACTCGGTAGTTATTATGTGGAAGCGTATTGCAATCCCGCAAATAAGGCCATCGAAGAGTACAGGATGTTTGACAACATCGAGGTTTTGAGCCCTTATTTGGACGCCATACCACTCGATAACCTGCTGAGCTGAGCATATCATCGATCCGTTTTATGTTATCCCGTTCTTTGCAACGGGATAATTTATTTGGTGGATCCGGGTAGAAGAGGTATCTTCACAGTGTTAATTTGAGTTTTGCATTTGTATCTGTTAATTTATCCCGCCTCACGAACTGGATTTCTTTTCCTCTACATTGTTTGCTTTTCTCATATCTTTTATTTTTTTAATTGTTTAGTATGAACATTTATGTTTCTAATTTGAGCTTCAACGTACAGGATGAAGACTTAAGAGAATTTTTTGCTCCTTATGGCGAAGTAACCTCCGCGAAAGTCATAATGGATAGAATAACGAACCAATCCCGTGGGTTCGGTTTTATTGAAATGCCTGATGAAGCTGCTTCAAAGAGGGCGATTGCTGAACTGGATGGGGCAACTGTCGAGAACAGGACCATTAAGGTCAATGAAGCAAGGCCTAAAGAGGACCGTCCGGCTCGCTATGATAACAGCCGCAATGATAACGGCCGCAATTTTAACAACGCCAACAGCTACAATAAAAACAGATATTAATATTTGTTTAAATTGAATCAAAGCTCCGGTTTGCCGGGGCTTTTTTTATTATCGAACGCTTTGAATGACGCGACCGGAGCGATCGGTATTTTAGCTCATCCTGCTCCGCATCGCAGTCGTCTTACGTTTTGATGCTTTGCGACTATTCCGATATTCTAAAATGACTTCGTATGATCAAAGGCTCATTTATCGACAATCTCCTTTATACTCCTTCTTACGGCTGGAAAGATCAATCTGACGGCCTTATCGTTCCCACTTCAACGCAACTCTGGTCGGAGGCCTTTTCCCGTATCAATATTTTCAGGTCGCGAAAGAACTGGATTTCGTTTGTTAGCTTTCTGATGCTGATAGGAATGCTCCCATTCTTTTTCTTGTTTTTCTTCAAGTACTTTTCCTGGTATTTGCTGGCCGCCATTGTTATTTACAGCATGGCCATTATGGGTACGCATGGGACCATTTGGTTTCACCGGTATTGCACACATAAGTCCTACGGTTTTAGCCGTCCGATATGGCGTATCATTACGCAGAACCTGGTCATCAAAACCATTCCCGAGGAAATTTATGTGGTATCGCACCATGTTCATCATTGCAAATCTGATGAACCGGGAGACCCTTATAACCCCAAAGCCGGATTTTGGTATTGCATGCTGGCGGAATACAATCATCAGAGAGTTTCGCCTCACCTGGAAGAGGAAACTCACAAAAAAGCATTGCACTTCATGGAGCACACTGGAGTTAAATTGAATTCGTACAAACAGTATCAGAAATGGGGCTCCCTGTCCTCCCCGGGATACACCATCGCTGTTTGGGTGATAAACTGGGTTTTTTGGTTTGCCCTATTCTTTCTTATTGGCGGAGCCGCACTTGCCTGTGCAATTTTCACAGCAGCCTTACTCTGGTTCACGTTCGTCCGGGCTTTTAATTACACCGGCCACGGCGGGGGAGAGAAAAAGCACCGCGAAGGCGTCGACTTCGATCGAAGCAATCTCTCCATAAACCAGGCCAGGCCCGGATTACTTGCGGGGGAATGGCATAATAACCACCACCTTTTTCCCGGTAGCGCCCGCGCGGGATTCCTTCCAGGCCAGCTCGACCTCGCCTGGGTATATATTTATATACTGCGTAAGTTGAGGATGGTTTCCTGGTACAAAGACTCAAAAAAGGAGTTTTTGAAAAAGTATGCTGCCACTGCCCCTGCATCCAAACACTTTGTCTTTTAGCATTATGGCTTCGTACTATGTTTCGGGGGCTGCCCCGGGCCGAAAAATTGCATACAGACTATCTGATCAAACTAATTTTCTATGCCACAAAACCACGCAAAGGATACGGTCCTCGCATTTATCGACGCTATGAATAAGGAAGATTTCAAGACGGCCCGGAATTTCGTCACACCCGGCATGGATTTCATCGGGGTAATGGGCTCGCGTCATGGCGCGGACGCCTATTTTTCGGATATGGAAAAAATGAAGTTTAAATATGCCATCAAAAAAACCTTTGTAGACGACAACGACGTCTGTCTTTGGTACGATATCGATATGGGGAAGAAAACGATAACCTCATCCGGCTGGTATCACCTGGTCGACGGCAAGATCAGTGAATTCAAAGTGCTCTTCGATCCTCGTCCGCTATTATGATCATTCCGTCGGAAGTAAGCTGAATAATAGAGTCATGGCTGATTCGGCCAAGGGGCGGCGCCGGGCCGGCCCTTTTTTATGTAACTTCCATTAAATTAACCGCTGACTGTTATGAAAAGGATCTTTCTCGCGGCCTTATGTATCCTCCTCCTGGCCACCGGCTTCGGGCAGATAGCCCAAGCAGGCCAAGCAGCCCGGACAGTCCAAAACCCTTCCACCCACCCCCTCTGGCTCCAGCGAGCCAATATCTATGAAGTGAACATCCGTCAGTATACGCGGCAAGGCACTTTCAACGCATTCGCCAAACACCTCGACCGGCTAAAGGCCATGGGCGTAGAGATATTGTGGTTCATGCCCATCAACCCCATCAGCAAAGTGGACCGCAAAGGAACCCTCGGCAGCTACTATGCCGTCTCCGACTATACCGCCGTCAACCCCGAGTTCGGCACGCTAAAAGATTTCCAGCAACTGGTAACGACAGCCCATATCAAAGGATTCAAGGTCATTCTGGACTGGGTCCCTAACCACACCGGCGCCGATCACCGCTGGCTGAAAACGCATCCCGATTTCTATAGGAAGGACAGCACCGGCAAAGCCGCCATCCCCTACGATTGGACGGATACCCGCCAGCTGGATTATGACAACCCCGAAATGCGCGACAGCATGATCGCCTCGATGCAGTACTGGATCAGGAAGGCGGATATCGACGGCTTCCGGTGCGATGTAGCCTGGAATGTCCCTGGTGATTTCTGGAAGACCTGTATCGCCCGGCTGCAAAAGATAAAACCCCTGTTCATGCTCGCGGAGGGCGACAAACCCTATCTCGCCGAAAATGGCTTCGATGCACTTTATCCCTGGGACATGTTCCATATGATGGTCAAAGTAGCGAAAGGCGAACGCCCGGCTTTCGCCCTCGACAGTGTGCTCGACCAATACAATGCGATCTACCCCAAAGGGACCCTGGAGATGTATTTTACCAGCAATCACGATGAGAACAGCTGGAATGGCGCCGACTATCAAACTTTTCCGGGCGCGGCGCATGCGCCATTTGCCGTGCTGACACAAACGCTGCCCGCAACTATCCCGTTGATCTATAGTGGACAGGAAGAACCCGTTCTACGCGCGCTGCCCTTCTTCGAAAAGGATTCCATAAAATTCCAGGCCTTCAAACGCGCGAGTTTCTACAAGACCCTGCTTGCGCTTCGTAAAAGAGATCCCGCCCTCGATGCCGATGCTTCGTTCAAAAAGCTTACCGTCGGCGACAGCAAAGCGGTATACGCCTTTGTCCGGGAAAAAGGCCAGCACAGGGTGCTGGTCGTGCTCAATCTGGGCCCGCGAACCCAGCGAGTAAAGATCGATCAGCATTGGAGTTCTGCCAGAGATGTGTTTACCGGCAGAATAATCAAGGTGACCGGCGGCGAATGGACCCTGGGGCCCTGGGGCTATAGGGTTTTGGAATACTAAAATCGCTTAACTTGTAGCTACAATCTTTCCCAATGCTGGACGAAGTCTATCTCTACCCATTGATAGTCCCTAAAAGCTATTATGTCAAAGGCGTTTGGGACCTGCCGCATCACGTTTTCCCCGCTCAAGATTTTATCCTGACCTGGGTCTTTTGCAAAAAGACCAGCGGCTCGATGGGTTATCTCAGCCGCGAACAATATGAAGCATTGGAGAAAGACGAACCCGGCTGGCGTCAAATGGCTTTCGAGAACCTGCGGGGCAAGACCGGCGAGTCCTCCAAGTTTTACACCCATTGCAAGCTGAATGCGGATGAAAGCCGCGTCCTTTTTCTCGCCTTCATGAACGAGGACGGGGTAGGCTCCAGCCGCGTGCTTTGTTCGCATGAGCTCTCCCGTGCCTTCCCCCGGGGTTACTGCATAGCCTTCCCCGATAGGAGCTGTGGCTTTGTGATCCCCAACGGTTTGCCGGAAGAAGAACTGGCCGGTGTCCGGAAAATGTTGAACAAAACCCTGCGCGGCGCCTCGGTCCCGATGTCCGATGCGCTATTTCGGCCCGAAGAGTTTGCATTGCCCCAATCCTGGCTAAAACCCATGGACCTCCGCCATTCCAACGAGGTGATCAGGAAATTATCCCTTTTTTGTCAAAAATAACCTGACCATGAAACCCTTCGCGTCCCTATTGTTCTTAATGACCCAAGGAGCTCCAATTAATTGGATATACCAATATACACTAACCCTTAAAAGCTTCGATAACCCGGAGACGGACATATCTTTGTAGACAGCACGCGTCGCATCAGCCAGCGCATGCGCCCCCAAATCCAATCTCGAAATGAAAAATCGAACCCTTATCCTTTCGGCCTCCAGCGCATAAATATCCGTCGTTAACAAATAAATACAAAAAAAAGTAGATATTTATTCCTGTTAGCCTTAAACCTATGACCTGCCGTGAACGATCGATCTTGTTGTCCTGCGTTTGTCTGTTCCATTTTTTAGTGGCAACGGGACAGGCCATTCCGCCTGCATATACGATAACCAATTACAATAGCGACAACGCCCTTCCCCAGAATAGCATCAACGACATGGCCTTCGACCGCAATGGATTTCTCTGGCTGGAAACGCATATGGGCATCGTCCGCTTCGACGGGCGGAATTTCCGCGAATACAATAGGACAAATACGTCAGCGCTTTTCACGGACAGATGCTCCGTGATCGGCTGGACTAAGCCATCGGGTACGATATTCATCAAGCCGACGTTCGATGTCCACCGGTACCTAAAGGTTACCGACGACTACCAGCTCAAAGAAGACAGCACCCTTGTCGCTAATCCCTACTTATGGTTTGGGAATCCCCATATCTTTTCCTATGCCCGGCTTTACAGGAAGTGGGCAGCTCATGATACTGCCGCATTCGGCGGGCTTTTTAACAGGCTCGATGTCAACCTCGATCTGGTTACCGTGAGTGAAACGCAAGCCTACGTGAATAAGGACCTGCATTATTATTACCTCGATGAGAACACTGCCAGCGTGCAGCCTCTGCCTGAAATTACCGGTCATGCATTAAAGGTGCAGTTCATTATTGGCGACGTGTATGTTCTTGTAGACCGGCAAGATCGCCTCTACGCCTACAAAGACGGATTACCGCAAAAGCTTTCCGGTAGCTCCCGGCTCATGGCGCTCCTGGCAGAGGTAGATGTAACGGGCCCATACCCGATCCAGGCTACAGTGAAAGCCCGAAGAGATAGCTCTCACACCTTCCTGGTCCATAAGGGCGATATACTGCTGCTGAATATCAGGAATGGAGTGCTGGACTTCGAAATGCTGGCCGCCAATACGCCGGTAAGAAGTGTCAATTGCTTGATCTATGATGAAAAGAACAAGATCATCTATGTAGGTACCGCGACAAGCGGCTTGTATATTCTTAAAAAGCAGGAATTCCGGCGGCTCTTTTTTTCGAGCGACAATTACGTGATCAATAGTCTGTATGGACAAGCCCTTCTGCCCGATGGGAATATTCTCACGTCATCAGGCATCCTCAATCCCGGGAATAAAACAAATATCGCTACACCGGGCTGCTACGACCGGCCGGCTTTACTCCGGTCTGCGGATGGCCATATCTGGTATTCTTCCTTTGGCTGGCTAAAACGCACCGACACCAGCTTGCGGTCTTCCGAGAAGATCCTCGAGCTTGGTGATGTTTCTCACGTCGGCATTTGGATATCTGCCATTGCCGAAGACGCGAGCGAGGACATCTTCTGTGGCACCAATATCCCGAGCAGGCTGTTTCGCGTCAGGGGGAAAACCGCTACCCTTTTGATCGATGCCCGGACATCGATGAAAAACGCAGAGATCATGAGTCTCCTCCCGATAGATGCAACCGATCTTTGGATCGGCACCAGCGCAGGAGTATACTCCTATAATCTTTCGACCGGAGTACTCCACCTGTTGCCGGGTTCGGAAAATGCCACCGTGAGAACGATTTGCAAAGCCGCCGATGGAAGCCTCTGGATCGGTACCTACGGACAGGGTTTTTTTAAATATTCCGGCGGACACTTTATCAAAATGCCCATGGATGCGATGGGAAACCTGGCCACTGTCCATTGTATCATGGAGGACAGGCAGGGCAATTTCTGGTTGCCTACCAATCGAGGGCTCTATAGGGTCGCTAAAAATGAACTGGACAGCTACGCATCAGGAGGCAAGGACGAGATCTTCTATTACTATTTCGATAGGTCATCCGGATTCAGCAGCAATGAGTTCAATGGCGGCTGCTCGCCCTGTGGCGTTAAAACCGCCGATGGCCGTTTTTCCCTTCCGTCGCTGGATGGGCTGATCCAGTTTCAGCCGGACAGCATTACGATGATGCCACCCGATCGCCCCATTTTCATAGAACGCCAGGTGACGGATAAAAGAACGGTATCGGCCGGCAACTTCACGCGCGATCAGGACGCAGGGCCGTTGGTGTTTTCTATTTCTTCACCCTATTTCGGCAATCCCGCCAACTTGCATCTGGAATACTCGATCCCGGAACTGGATAAGGGATGGCACCCGGTGAATCAGGATGGCCGGCTAACCCTCACCGGCCTGGCGAAAGGTCGCTATACCATGACCGTTCGGAAACAGGAGGGATATGCCCGGTATAGTTACAATACGGTCCGTTGGACCATCCTCCCATACTGGTATGAGACCATTTGGTTTCGTTCGTTGGTCGCGCTGGTGATCATCGGCGTCCTGCTGGTGATCTTCTATCTGCGCTATATCCGCCAGGTTCGACGAGCCGAACGGTTGGAACAAAAAGTTGCGGAACGGACAGCCGCTTTGTCCGAGAACAACAGGGTAAAAGAAAAAATGATCGCCATCATTCTGCATGACCTGCGTTCACCCCTCCGCTTCCTGCATATGCTGGCTACCCATATTTATGAAAGTCACCGGACAGTCGACGTCAAGGAACGGGAGGATATGCTCCGCAAGTTTCGCAATGCTACACGCGACCTGTTTGAATTTACCCAGGATTTCGTCATCTGGACCAACGCCCAGAAAGAGGGCTTTGTAATCCGGCAGGAGACCATCATCGTCCGGAATATAGTAAGCGAGATCGTTTCGCTGTATGAACCCGGTGCAGACATCCATAACAATATTGTCCTTAATCTTGTGCCGGAGACCGTCACCCTGGTATCCGATCCGCATATCCTAAAGCTGCTCATTCGGAATCTTACGGACAATGCCACCAAGTACACGTCGAACGGAGAGATCTGTATCGAGGCGTCGGCTGATGATTCATCCGTGGGTATCACCATAACGGATACGGGCCGGAGTATGGACAAAGCGTTGGTCGCCAGGATCCTCGACAATACCCATCGAATTGACGACGAGACCCAGGGTTTTGGCTATAAGATCATTCATGAATTGCTTACGCGGCTTCACGGCCGCCTGACCATCGATAGACCTGGTGAGACAGGCAACAGGATCACCCTGTTCTTTTCCAATCGTAAAAACAAAACAAATTTATATTATGCCAAAGATGCTGATCGCAGATGACCACTATATTGTACGGACAGGCCTTACCTTTCTCCTGAAATCGATGTTCGTGCAGGTCGAGATCGACGAGTGCAGGGATGGCCATGGCGTCTGGGAAAAGATACAGACCGATGATTATGATCTGCTCATCCTCGATATTTCGATGCCCTCCACGGACCTGTTCACCCTGATCAGGAAAATACTTGCTGTGAGACCCAAACAAAAGATGCTTATCCTGACCATGAGCAGCGAGATGATCTTTGCCAAAAAGTATCTGCAGCTGGGCGTCAGGGGATTCATCAACAAAGAAGCGCCGCCTGCCGAGATCACGATGGCTATTACCAACGTTTTGAACAACCGGCGCTACATCAGTTCCAGAGTCAGGGATACGCTCACCCTGGAGATGCTCGACAGCCCGGCAAAGAGTCTTTTCGACACGCTTTCCGAAAGGGAGCTGGAGATCATGAACTATCTTATCGATGGGAAAAATGTTTCGGAGATCGCAAAAATGCTCGCTATACATATTTCTACCGTGAGCACGCATAAGGCGAACATCCTGCAGAAGCTGGGAGTTCCCAATGTCATAGAGCTGAGCAAGATGGTGCAGATGTACTAGCGTATCTTTACAATAAAACGAAATGGAAAGCGATATCTTTCTTGCGGTCGACAACTACATCAGCGGACTCTTTGCCAAAGAAGACGAAGCCCTGCAGGCTACCCGAAGATCTATTGCGGACGCCGGCTTCGACGACATGAGCATCTCGGCGAACCAGGGCTCCTTTCTGCAGTTGCTTGCCCGGCTCATCAGGGCGCAGCGCATCCTGGAGATCGGCACGTTCGCGGGTTACAGCACCATCTGGCTGGCGCGAAGCCTGGCGAAGACGGGCCGGCTGATCACGCTTGAATTCGATCCTATGCATGCCGCCATGGCTAAAAAGAATATCGGGCGGGCAGGCCTTGCCGATGTAGTCGATCTTCGCGTCGGACGGGGTCTCGATCTCTTGCCCGTTCTGGAAAAAGAACCGGCCGGACCGTTCGATATGATCTTCGTCGACGCCGATAAACCGCCTTATGCCGAATATTACGAGTGGGCGCTGAAGCTCTCCAAACCCGGAACACTGCTGGTTTTCGACAATGTCGTCCGCGAAGGAAAGGTGCTGGATGAGAACACCACCGATGAAAAGGTTGCCGGCGTCCAACGGCTGAACTCCAGGATGGCTGCCGACAGCCGGGCCTTTTCCACCATCATTACCAGCATAGGGACTAAATATTACGATGGGATGGCGATTGCCGTGGTTAACTAGACGGCAAATTGCTTATCTTCCTTTCATGAAAAAAGCTTCTGCTGCTACCTATTGCATTCCTCTCCCTCACCGGCAATGCGCAAACGCCGGCTGCGCTGCCCCCCGAGCTGATCCGGAAGCCGTGTTTTTTGAAATTTGTTAAATGATTGTTAACACAAACCTATAACTTCTTTCGTACGTTATTTATTATACCTTTAATGCATGAATAAGGAGACCCAGCGCGACGAGCTGCCTGAACCCACGCGGGCGCAGTTAGAGATCCTTCAGGTATTGTGGAAGCATGGACCCTCGACGGTGCGTTTTGTGAACGACAAGCTCAATCAGGAGAAGAAAGCCCTTAGCTATACCTCGACCTTGAAGCTGATGCAAATCATGCACGAAAAGGGAATGGTCCTTAGAAACGAAAGCAGCATGACCCATGTATACAGCGCCGCCCTGGAAGAGCAAAAGACCAAGGGCGTGGTACTGAAAAAATTTGTCGATGCCATGTACAACGGCTCGGTAAAGAACCTGATGCTGGAATTGATGGGGCAGGAGAAAACGACCAACAAGGAATGGGATACCATCAAAGACCTGCTGAATAAATTGGATGACGAATAATAAACGCCATTATGACAACACTCATCCCGGACATTATTCTACGCGCCGCGTGCTGGACCCTCCTGCATTCGCTTTGGCAGGGACTCATCGTAGCCCTGCTCGCCGGGATCATTATGGTGTTGACCAAAAAGTCGAGTTCTTCGCTTCGCTATAATCTTCTTTGTGGATTATTGTTCCTGTTCCTTGGTGTAAGCGGCTATACGTTTTACCGCCAGTTGCCTTCGACAGCTTCACCCGCGGTCAGCACGGGGGGGCCGGCCGTCACCGCTGTTGCACCGCCATCCGCGCACGTTATCGCAACCGCTGCCGGTGTTATTGTCCAATCCGGGATCGACAAGCTCATCCAATATTTCAATACCCATGCCGCCCTCATCGTGCTGGTGTGGTTCATCATCTTCCTCGGCCGTTTCGTTCAAATGCTGTCAGGACTGGTCTACGCCCAGCGTATCCGGCATTATCAAACCAAAGCCGCGCCTTCGGAATGGACCCAACGGCTGCAGGAGCTGGTGAATAAGGTGCGGATCACCCGGCCGGTGTTGTTGCTGGAGTCTGCGCTGATCAAGGTACCCGTCGCCCTGGGCTTTCTGAAGCCGGTGATCCTCCTGCCGGTGGGGATGCTTACACATATTTCTCCCGACCAGGTGGAATCGATCCTGCTCCATGAGCTGGCGCATATCCGCCGCCAGGATTATCTGCTCAATCTTATTCAGAACCTCGTCGATACCCTCTTCTTCTTCAATCCGGCCATGATCTGGATCTCCTCCCTGATCAGGGTGGAACGGGAGAATTGTTGCGACGACATTGCCATTCGGGAAACCCGCAGCAGGCGCAGATTGATAGAGGCCCTGGTTTCTTTTCATGAATACGAACAAACCGGTGGGGGATATGCGCTTTCCTTCGCCGCAAAAGAGAACCAGGTGGTTCGCCGCGTCAAACGGATCGTATATAAAAAAAATCATTCGTTGAATGCCGGGGAAAGGGTCTTGCTGACCACGGGACTCCTGATCCTCAGCGCCGCATTCGTCACGATCAACAGCAGCCGCGCGGATGAGTCGGTGAAAAAGGCCCGGATCCCGGTGATCCCGGCTTCTGTTACGCCGAAGCCCACCGTCGCGCCGAGGGTATTAGAGCCGGTGGCGCAACCTGCCGTCTTCCGGGCTGCCGTCTCGCAACCATCATTGCCTGTCGCGAACACACGCGCCAAAGCCATGCCCGGCCAGGACCAGGTCGCCCCGATCCAGGATACCACGCCAAAGACATCAAAGCCCGCTGACCTTTTTCAGAACACGAGCGTGGACAAGCTGATCGAAGCCAGAGATCATGGCGTTACCGCAGAATTCGTCAGCGCGCTACAACAAATGGGGTATAAGGATCTTACCCTCGACAAGGCTATCCAGCTCAGGGATCATGGCGTCGACGCAGAGTTCATCGAAAGCATCCAGGGAAACGGCCTTACGCATTTCAGTCTGGACGACGCGATCAGGCTGAAGGATCACGGCGTGTCGGCGGATTATATCGGCGGCATGAAAAAGCGCTTTGGGAAAGTTTTCGAAATAAACGACTATATCAAGCTCAGGGACGCCGGGATCAGTCCCACCACTTTCGGGCAATAGTCTCACCTACACAGAGTCAATTCTAAAAAGGCGCTATCCGGCGTCACTGGCATCCCCATGTACAATCATAAACGTATATATCATGAAAAAAATCATCTTATCCGCATTTTCCCTGCTGACCCTCGTGGTATGCATGGGTCTGAGCGCCCACGCACAGCAAAAAACGAGCAAGTGGTCCGATGACGACTATTGGGGCAACGATCACGACGATAACCCCGGCGTATGGAGCGCCGTTATTCACGAGGATAAAGCCTATGTCCGTTTTGGCGGCATGCATTGGAATTCCAGCAGTACTTTCCTGCTGTCCGAGCTGGGCACCCTGCCTGCCGGCAACAGCGGCACTTTCGTGGTCAAGCGCGACCCCGGTGCCGTCACCTTCAATGGCAGCTTTGTGGAAGGCAGGGGGCATGGGACCTATCTGTTTGTTCCCGATGAAGGTTTCAAAGCCTATTTGACTGGTGAGGGATTTAAAGAGCCGAGCGAGGAGTTGATGCTGCACCTTTTCTTTACAAACATCAACAAAGAGTACCTGGGCTATATGAAACAAAACGGCTATGACGGTCTCACCATCGGTGAGTTGAAAGATCTCGCTTATCGGAATATGAACCAGCGGGTAATGGCCGGCTATCTGCAGACATTTAAAACTGACGGCTACGCAAAGGTATCGGTAGACCAGATCATCGCGATGCGTGATCATGGCGTCTCGCCTTCGTTTATAAATAGTTTCCACGAAATGGGCTATAAGGATATGTCACTGGACCAGGCTATAAAGCTGCGGGATCATGGTGTCGACCCGGACTTCGTCCAGGACATGAAAAAGGTCGGGGCTAAAGACATCACCCTGGATCAGGCTATCGAGTTCCGTGATCATGGTGTGACGGTGGACTATGTACGTACACTCCACGATGCAGGCTTTCCCGATGTGTCGCTGGAGAAAGCCGTCGAGCTGCGCGATCACGGCGTGAGCATGGAGTTCATCCGTTCACTCCGCGAAATGGGCTATAAGGATATCTCGCTGGATGAGATCCGGGAGCTGGTGGATCATGGCGTCAATGCCGAGTTCATCCGTGGATTCCAGCGGATCGGCTTCAAGGATATCTCGCCGGATGCAGCCCGTGAGCTGCGTGATCATGGAGTGGAACCTTCTTTTGTAAGCAAGTTCAAAGACATCGGCTTTGCCGACATCAGCCTTGAGAAAGCCGTCGAGCTGCGTGATCATGGCGTTACTCCCGATTATATCAAGAAGTTACAGGACAAGGGGATGAAGAATATGACGCTGGCCGAATACATCCGGCTCCACGACGCGGGTATGTAGAGCCGCCGCGCCCCGATAGAGCCGAAAGCCGTATCTTCATGGGACTATGTTATCGTTCTCCGTTAGCGGTAGTTATACGGACCTGTACGAAATAACCATGGGCGAGGTCGCTTTCCTGCAGAACCGGCAGGAGCTTCCCGTAATTTTTGATTATTTCTTTCGCACGGTCCCCGCGAAAGGCGGTTATGCGGTCTTTGCCGGTTTGCAAGACGTATTGGACGCACTCGCCGGATTGCAGTTTACATCGGAAGATATCGCTTTTTTGCGCGACCGGCATTTCGACGCGGCGTATCTCGACTATCTGCAACGCTTCAAGTTTCGCGGCAGGGTGTATGCCGTCAGGGAAGGGGAGGTCATCTTTCCTCATTGTCCCGTGCTGCGGGTCGAGGGTAGCCTTTTCGAGACGCAGCTGGTGGAGACCCTATTGCTGAACCTGGTGAATTTTCAGTCGCTCGTCGCAACCAAGGCTTCGCGGATGCGACAGGTGGCGGGGGAGCGGATACTGAGCGATTTTGGTTTCCGGCGGGCACATGGACCCGGTGGTATTCTCGCGGCGCGGGCTGCCGTCATCGGCGGGTTTCAGAGTACCAGCAATGTATATGCGGCGGAGCTGTATGGACTGGAGGCGTCGGGGACGATGGCCCATGCATTTATCGAAAGCTATGGGTCGGAGCTGGAGGCGTTTCGCGCTTTTTCGGCAAGCCGGCCGCAGGGTTGTGTTTTCCTGCTCGATACGTATGACACGCTGAAAAGCGGTGTGCCGAATGCCATCACAGCCGCGAAGGAGATGGAGCTGCGGGGCCACCGGGCGCTGGGCATCCGGCTCGACAGTGGTGACCTGGCCTATCTGGCTTCACAAGCCCGCAGGATGCTCGATGAGGCCGGCTTGCCGTATATGAAGATCGCGGCTTCCAATCAGCTCGATGAGCTGGTGATCCGAAGTCTATTAGAACAAGAGGCGCCCATCGATATCTTTGGTGTCGGGACCAAGCTGGTGACCGGCCATCCCGATGCGGCATTCGACGGCGTCTATAAAATGGCGTTGGTGGCCAGCCGGCCGACGATGAAGCTGTCGGAGACGCCTTCCAAGGGTACCTTGCCTGGTATCAAGCAGGTGCGACGGGTGTTCGACAAGGACGGCCGCTTTTTTGGCGCCGACGTCATTCTCCTGGAAGGGCAGGGTGGCGCCCCCGTGCCCATGATGTATCATCCTTTCCAGCCCGGTAAGTCGCTCGACATAGGCCACCTACGCCAGGAGCCGCTGTTGCAGCTGGTGATGGAGGAGGGCGAGCCCTTGCACCCCACTTATCCGTTGTCCGAAGTCGCCGCCTATTGCGCCTCCCGCCTAAGCCTGCTGCCGGCCGAGTACAAACGCTTCGAAAATCCCCATCGATACAAGGTAGGTCTCAGCAAGCGCCTCTTACAGCTCCGCGACGAGACCCGCGAGCGGTACAACCATTTTTGATCTAACTTTAGGGTATGAGTAACTCTCAGCCCTCCCAGCCTGCTCATGCATCCGGCGCGAGCCCTGCGATGAGCGCTGCCTCCCAGCCCGGCGCGAGCCCCATGACGAGCGCGATAGCCGGCCACGCCGCGGCAAATACCCCCCTCCGCGTGATCATCACGGGCACCACTGGCATGGTCGGCGAAGGCGTGCTGCACGAATGTCTGCAGCACCCGGCAGTCGAGGCCGTTTTGATCCTCAACCGGAAGCCGCTAGGCCTGACGCATCCCAAGCTCAGGGAGATCGTGCATACCGACTTTTATAACCTGGGGCCCATCGAGTCCCAGCTAACCGGCTACAATGCCTGTTTCTTTTGCCTGGGCGTAAGTTCTGTGGGGATGCCAGTGGAGGAATACTACAAGGTGACGTACACGTTGACCATGCATGTCGCCGCGACGCTCAGCCGCCTGAATCCTGTGCCAGTCGCTCCCGCTGACTCCTTCGCGTCCGCTACCCCCGCTGCCCACTCTGCTTCGACCTCCTCCGCTGCATCGTCCGCACCCGCCACATCCGCCGCACCCGCCACATCCGCCGCATCCGCCGCCCCCGGCAACATGGTCTTTGCCTATGTCTCCGGCGCCGGTACGGACAGCACCGAAAAAGGCCGCAGCCGCTGGGCCCGCGTGAAGGGGAAGACCGAGAATGACCTGATGCTGCTGCCCTTCCGCCGCGTGTATGCCTTCCGCCCCGGCTTTATCAAGCCCATCAAGGGTCTCCGCAACGCCCATGCGTTCTATAAATATATCAATTGGATGTTTCCCCTGGGCCGCGCGCTCTACCCCGCCGGTTTCGCAACCCTTTCCGAAATCGGCCTGGCCATGATCCACCTCGCGCTTCATTGCGACGGCGATGCCATTGTTTCGGGGAAAGACATCATCCGCTATGCCGCCGCCGAAGCCGCAGACCTCGCCGCCCCCGCTTCCGGCGCTGCCACTCCGTAACGCCTTTGCAGCCTCACGGCCGGCGCCCCCGCTCCTTAACGCCTTCGCCGCCCCTGCACCCGGAGGCCCGGCTCCCAATTCCATCCCCTAACACTAGGCAATTCGAAGATAAAGTACTATTTTCGCGCTCCTTGTCTGGGGTACTCCGATCAACGGCATCCCCGCGATCACCGATCTCCCGGCAAGGAACCGGAATCAATCCGTTCGGGAAGTAGCGCAGGCCGGTAGCGCACCTGGTTTGGGACCAGGGGGTCGCAGGTTCGAATCCTGTCTTCCCGACCATAATTCAAAACCCGCCATGGTGGCGGGTTTTATGTTTTTAGCGATCTGGCGAATCTATACAAATCATTGAATTTCAAAAATCGAGAGATTCGAATTCTGCCACCATTCCGATTACCAAAGCAGCTTCAATTGATCGTATTTCTCAAAATTTCCATCCTTGCTGATTAAAATAAGCCTTTCGCTCTTCGCCTGCGCTATAATAATTCTGTCAAAGGGATCACGATGATGTAGGTCGAGAGAAATCAACTCGGCGGTGTGAGAAAAGGTAATGGGAAGAATTTCAAATCCATTGTCTGTAACCTGTTGCCGAAGATCGTTATATGGCATGTCCAGACTCAATTTTCCCAAATTGACTTTTATAGCGATCTCCCAAAATGAAGCAATGCTGATATATTTAATAGCGTCAGGGTTGCCGATGGCTTCCCGGGCATTTTTCGAAAGCTGCGCATCCCCATTGATGAACCAAAGAAATGTATGGGTATCCAGTAAATACTCCATTACATATAGTCTTTGAAATCCTCGAGCGGGGCATCAAAATCAGGGGCCATTTTAATTTTGCCCTTTGCGCTTCCGAACTTCGGAGTGACCCTCCTATTTTTCGAAGATGTCTTTTGGGCCAGAAAATCGATAAAATCCGAAACCTCTTGCTTTAGATTTGAAGGAAGGGTTTCAAATTTTGTATAAATACTTAAACCATTCATAATAGGCTAATTATCTAATGCTAAGTTACAAAAAATTCTGATCATTTCCTTCTTTAAACAGCACTGTAGGCGACGGGTTCAAAACATACCAGCCGCGAAAAGTCGGCAATCCCAGCATAAACCTTGCGGTTCGAAGTAAGTACAGCCAAGTCGACTTTTTCTCTTGATTTTTCGAAACCCGCGCATGGCGTGGGTTTTTCGGTTCGAACTATTTTGATCTTCGGTTCTCCAGGTATTAATGACTTGACGGCCAATATCGACTGGTTCGAATTCAGCAAGGTCTCCGTCGATTTCATTATTTTCTGGGCAAAGGCCTTAGATGACCGAAATGCCATAAGGAGCAAAATAATATTTGGCATTTTCTTTATCATATCGGTCTTCGCCTCTCCAATGCAAAACAAAGTGCCAATCGT
>JAICXX010000022.1 GCA_025934485.1 Chitinophagaceae bacterium | reverse complement strand
GCTGGCCGAGAAGAAGAACCAGTAGGACAGCATATTGAGCATCGGCGAAGCCATATCGCGGGCGCCGATCTGCAGCGGAATAAGGAAGTTGGCGAAGGTACCGCTAAGACCACCCGTGAGTACAAAGAATACCAGGATGGTACCATGCATGGTCACCAGGGCATAATAGAATTCGGGTTGGATCTGACCGCCTTTGGCCCATTTGCTACCCAGGATGTCCTCCAGGAACTTGAAGTGCGCATCCGGATAACCCAATTGCAGGCGGAAGAGTACGGACATCAGGCCCCCGATGATCGCCCAGATCATCCCCGTGATCAGGAACTGCTTGCAGATCATCTTATGATCCTGGCTGAACACGTACTTGGTGATGAAGGTCTGGTGGTGTTCATGGGTTCCGTGCTCATCATGATGCACGTCGTGAGAGGTACCCACTTCAGTATGCCCGTGTAATGTTGCTTCGTTGCTCATGGAAAAAAATTATTTAATTATAGCGGCAGTGGTCTTGGTTGAATCGGCCGGAGCTGCACCCGCAGGGGCTGCAGGCGCTTTATCCTGCATCACCGAGGCATAGTTCGGCTTTTGTTTCGCGAGCCAGAGTTTATACTCGTCTTCCTTTACGACTTTGACGATACCGCGCATGGTGTAGTGACCACGGCCGCACATCTGGTCGCAGGAGATCTCATATTCGAAGTCGGGGTTACCCAACTTTTTCTTCATGTCTTCGGTAGTGAACTTGGGCGTGAACCACATCGTGGTCGGCGTGCCGGGCACGGCATCCATCTTCTGACGGAAGTAGACCAGGCCGACGTCATGGATCACGTCGCGGGAATTGATGATAAGCTTGATGGGTTTATTTACCACGCAATACATCTCGTTGCCTACGACGATATCGTCATGCGAAGCGGCGTCATCCCAGATGAGGCCCAGCTGATTATTATCCTTGTCGCTGATATTCTGATAGTATTTCTTGCCGAAGACGCCATCCTTACCCGGGTAGCGGAAGATCCAGCCGAACTGCTTGCCGGTGATCTCCACCTGCAGCGCATCCTGTGGAGCGTCGCCGGTGATGCGGAACCAGTAGAAAAGGCCGAAACCTACGAGCACCGTGAGGGCAATCGCAGGCACTACCGTCCAGATGACTTCCAGGCGGTTGTCATGGGGGAAATAGTGTGCCTGGCGCTTTTCGGAATACTGGTATTTATAGGCGAACCAGAAGAGCAGGATCTGGGTGGCTACGAATACCACGCCGGTGATAGCGATGGTGATGTATAGCATCCGATCGATCTCCTCTCCATGTTTACTGGCGGATTCGCCGAGGATCCTTCCCTTGAAAAGCTCATTGCACCAGTAGACGCCGATGAGACCCAGCACCAGGAAAACGATCATCAGGAAACCATTGATGCGGTTATGCTGCTCAAAATTTTTCTTTTCTCCCTTCAATACCCCCACATACTCACTTGCCTTGGCGATCTGGAAGGTGATGAGGAAACCTAACAACAGGATCAGTAGCAGAAAAAAAGTTGACATGATAGAAAAACGATTTTAAGTATGATGAACAATACTTTCTTTCAAATAAGGATGATTCTTGGCCAGCGTCGGGTACTTCGCGAAAACCCTGCCCGTTTGCCACATGATCAGCCCTACAAAACCCAGTGCGATACCAAAGTCGAAGAGGTTCAGGGGTACATGGTTAGGAGAGATATGTTCGCCTGCAAACACCATCTGATAGTAGTCGAGCCAGTGTCCAAAGATCAAAAGTACGGACATAAACGTTACGGTACCCCAGTTCCGTTTCGAGCCGCGTTTCATGAAGATCAGCAGGGGACATATAAAGTTGATTATGAAGTTCAAATAGAAGATGCCGGCATAGGCGCCGTTGAACCGGGGCTGGAAGTAAACCGTCTCCTCGGAAATGTTGGCGTACCAGATCAGCATGAACTGGTCGAACCACAGATAACACCAAAAGATGGAAAAGGCAAACATGAACTTGCCGAGATCATGGAGATGCTCCTCGTTGACGAACTCCAGCGCGCCCTGATTCTTGAAATAGATCACGAAGATCGTGATCAGTGCGACGCCGGAAACGAAGCAGCTTCCGAAGTTATACCAGCTGTACATCGTGGAGTACCAGTGGGCGTCGATGCTCATGAGCCACAGCCAGGGAGTAACCGCGGCCACGGTGAGCGCAAACCAAACGATATATATCGCCGCCCAGACGGTGTTCTTAAAGATATATTTTTTACCCTCTTCGCGGCTAAGCGGGGTCTCGTCGATGCTACGGGAGAGTTTCCGCATCTTATAGCCGAGGACGATCCACAAGCCGATGGTGAGTATCGTCCAGATGGTAAAGAAGGGCACGCTGAGAAACCCGCTTTTCTCCTTGAGGAGCTCGTCTTTGGCTACGGCGCCTCTGTCGAGCCACGAGTAGATCGCGGTATGACCGCCAAACACGATACACATCAGGATCACGAAGCAAATGATGCCGATGGGGATCACCGCAGCGGAGATGGCTTCGGTGACACGCCTGAAGGTGATGATAAAGCTGCCCAGGGAGAGCGTCACGGCGCAGAAAAAGAACATGGCCGCATTGGTAATAAGCAGGAAATACACACTATTGTGCATGAGGGTCGCCCAGAAACGAGTGCCCTGATCATGGGTGCCGTAGAGGATGAAACCTACGATCAGCGAGATCACACCCACAGTCATCAGGCCCAGGGACCATTGCTTGTATCGGGCCGGTATCTCAAAATGTTCTTTATACGATGACATCAACAATGATTTTTAGAAATTATTATTTTTTGGCTGTCGAATCGGCGGCGGTGCTGCTTCCGGCAGCCGGAGCAGCGGCTGCCTTACCTGCTGCCTGTTTCGACTTGATATATGCAATCACCATCCAGCGCTGTTTCGTGCTGAGCTGGGAGGCGTAAGAACCCATTTTGTTCTTGCCATAGGTAACGGAGTAGAACATCTGGCCTTCGGGCATATTCTCATATTGTGCCTTGCCTACGAACTGGGCAGGAGCAGCCGGGAAGGGGCCATCGCCGCCGCGGTAAAGCGGACCGTTGCCGTCCAGCTTGGGACCATGACAGATGGCACAGTTGACGAGATAGAGCCGCTCCGCTTCCACCGTATCCATGGAGGTCAGGGGACTCTTAACGTCCCTGGAAGCGTGGTAGTCGGTCGTGTCGCCAATTTTATCTTTTTCTATCAGGAAGGGCAACAGCTCGCCGCGTTTCATCGTGCCTGGCACGGGAGTATTGCTGAAGTGAATACCCTTGCTGAGCAGCTCCGCCTTTTGCTCTTCGGTAGTAGCGTAGGTCTCGTAGGCCCTGCTATAGCCCATATCCGGCATATAGATCCTTCCGGGGTCGCGCTGAACTTCGCTGCAACCGGTGAAAATGGCAGCGCCTAGGAGTATCACGAACAACGCGCTAATGATGGACCTTCGGTCGGCGCCCCTACGGGCCGCTTTGACAGCTATTTTTTTCATGCTAAAGCAGTTCCTTTTTGTTGAAATGGAGTTTTATCGTTATCGTAACGGCCTATCCACCAGCCGGCTTCCGCAACCTGGGTGTTGATGCCGGTCGCACCCACGCTATTCAAAAATGCGATGATCTCTTGCTCATTGCTTTTCTCCGTGCATTCGATGACCATGGTAAACTGGTCGTCCGTGGAGCGCAGGTTGAAATGATGCTTCCGGATAAAGGGCGCCAGGTTACAGAGGTAACAAAAGGTCAGGAACATCCCTACCGCGGAGAACAATACGGTCAACTCGAACGTAATAGGTATCCATGCGGGCAGATCGAAGTGCGATTTACCGCCGATGTTTATCGGCCAGTCCGAGTTGAAGATCCAGCCAATACCGGTGAGGGCCGTGGTGGTACCCGTGATCCCGTAGATAAAGCCGGCGGTGTGCAGGCTGGTGTCCCGTAGACCCAGGGCCTTGTCCATACCATGGATGGGCATCGGCGTGTATACATCATGGATCTTGTATCCGGCGGAACGGACCTTCTTGATCGCGGGGAACAGCACTTCCTCGTCCGTGAAAATCCCAACTACAAATTTTTTTACTGCCATATTTATAGCTTTTTGCTCTTAGTTTTTTAAATGCCCTCAATGCGCGTGCGCATATTCGTGAGCGAACTCTTCGATACTTTCTTTCTCGATATGATCTACCTTATCCGTCTCTTTATAGACATCGCCGGATTTCTTCAGGATATGTTTGATCTCGGCGATGGCGATCACGGGTGCGAATTTCGAGAAGAGGAAGTAGCACGTAAAGAACAAGCCGAAGGTCCCGACATAGAAGCCGACCTCCCAGATAGACGGGGCATAGTAGGTAGCCCAGCTGCTGGGGAGATAGTCGCGGTAGATGGATAATACGATGATCACGAACCGTTCGAACCACATACCTACATTCACCAGGATCGACATGAAGAACGTTACGGTGAGGTTGCGGCGCATCTTGCGGAACCAGAAGATCTGCGGCGAAAGCACGTTACAACCCATCATGATATAATAGGCCCAGCCATAGGGACTAAAGATGTTGGCGCGGCTCTGGGCGAAGGCCCAGTTCTCGAATTTGTTCTGGCTGTACCAGCTTACGAACAACTCACTGAGATAGGCGATACCTACGATAGAGCCCGTGAGGACGATGACCTTGTTCATCACCTCGATATGCTCGATCGTGATATATTCCTGCAAACCCAGCACCTTGCGGCTCACCACCAGCAGGGTATTCACCATCGCGAAACCCGAGAACACGGCGCCCGCAACGAAGTAGGGCGGGAAGATGGTAGTATGCCAGCCGGGAATAACCGAGGTGGCGAAGTCAAAGGATACTATGGTGTGTACCGAAAGTACCAGCGGCGTACTCAGACCTGCGAGAACCAAGGACAGTGCCTCATGCCGTTGCCAGTGTTTGGTGGAACCCGTCCAGCCGAAGGCGGTGACACCGTAGAAGAATTTCCGCCATTTGAGCTTGGCCCGGTCGCGGATCGTAGCCATATCAGGGATCAGACCGGAGTACCAGAAGAGTACCGACACCGTGAAGTAGGTCGAGATGGCGAACACGTCCCAAAGAAGGGGAGAGTTGAAGTTCGGCCAAACGGGACCGCGGGTGTTGGGATAAGGCATGATAAAGAAACACAACCAGACACGACCCATGTGCCATATCGGGAACTGGCCCGCGCACATAACCGCGAAGATCGTCATGGCCTCAGCGGCGCGGTTTACCCCGGTACGCCAACCCTGTCGGAACAGCAACAGGATCGCGGAGATCAGGGTACCGGCGTGACCGATACCGACCCACCACACGAAGTTGGTGATGTCCCAGCCCCAACCTACGGTACGGTGCAGGTTCCACTGACCGACCCCATAGATCACCTGCTCGGCGACGGACCAGATACCGAATAGGAGACAGGCTACGCTGATCAGGAAACCTGTCCACCAAAGCCTGGAGGGCGCGGCTTCGATAGGGCGTACGATATCTTCAGTGACCTGGTGATAATTCTTCGGGCCTTCTACAAGCGGTGCTCTTGTGTGTGATTCGTATTGCAACGGTGCTGATGCCATAATATATTGAGCTTTTTGCCAAAAATTTTTGTGACTACTACTGACTACTACGAATGCTTTTCGCCGTTTACCGATTCGTTATCGCCGGACTCCTCCGCGGTGAAAGCAACATCGGAATTACGGATCTTCGCAAAATAGGTGATATTCGGCAGCGTGTGCACGTCTTCGATCACCCGGTAGAGGCGAACTGCCTGCTCGTGCCGCGTGGTGCTGATCCTGCTGTCCTTATCATTTGCATTGCCGAACACGATGGCTTCCGTCGGACAAGCCTGCTGGCAGGCGGTCTGTATGTCGACCATGTCTTCGAGAACGCGGTTCTCTCTCTTCGCCTTGAGCTTGCCATCCTGCAAACGCTGAACGCAGAAGCTACATTTTTCCATTACACCACGGCTGCGGGTAACGACATCCGGGTTGAGGACCATCCGCGTCAGCTCGTCATTCATCTGGAAGACGGCCGGATCGAGGACGCCTACGATCTTTTGGTCCTGGTTGTTCGGGAAGCTGTCGGCGCCGGTATAATCGGCCCAGTTGAAACGTCTTACTTTATACGGACAGTTGTTCGCGCAGTAACGGGTACCGATACAGCGGTTGTAAGCCATTTGGTTGAGACCTTCGCTGCTGTGGTTGGTGGCGTTCACCGGACAAACGTTCTCGCAGGGGGCGTTGTCGCAATGCTGACACAGCATCGGCTGGAACACGACCTGTACGTCCTCGGGGTTATCGAGATCCCGGGTCGGGGTGGAATAATAGCGGTCGATGCGGATCCAGTGCATATCGTGGAACCGGAGACACTCGTGCTTGCCGACCACCGGTACGTTGTTCTCCGCATGGCAGGCTACGACGCAGGCCGCGCAACCGATACAGGAGTTCAGGTCGATGGACATACCCCATTTGATGCCGGGCTTGTCATACAGCGGATACAACGTGCCTTCCTTATCGAAGTTCTCGATGCCGCCAAAAGGTTTCAGCTCTTCTTCACGCTGTTCGTAAACCGTATTGGGATTCTGTTTGAAGGTAGCGAAGGTGATGTCCTTTACGACTTCGGTACGCCCTTCCAGGGTCCCGTGGGTCTGCATCTGCGCCAGCTTGAACATTTGCTTGGCATCTTCAAAGTCGGCGCCGGTGTTGTACCAGTCCACCGTAGTGCCATTGTAGGTCAGGAGCGGGAAGGCGTTGAAACCTGCACCGGCAGCGGCGCGGCCAATATATTCCGATGTCTGGGCGGGATCGGCGCTCTGGTGGCCAAAACCTACCGCGATACCAATAACTTCGTTGTGCACACCAGGGATCACGATCGCCGGAATGGTCATTTCCTTACCGCCGATCTTCAATTTGATCAGCTGTTTGTCCATATAGACCTCATAATGGTCGGACTCCCTGCGGGTGGAAAGGTCGATGCCGAACTTCTCCCGGGCGACCTTGGGCGAGATGATCGCGTAGTTGTCCCAGGCGATCCGCGTAACGGGATCGGGGAGCTCGAGCAGCCAGGGGTTGTTGCCCTGGGCGCCGATGCCCATGCTCACGGGCTGATAGACAACGATCTCGAAGGGACCGCCGCCCTTGATGGCGCCGATGGCGCTGGCAGCATCGGCAACTTTCGAGCCGTTATAGGTGGCAGTACCGGCGGCGGAAGCCGTGGGCTCGATGACGCCATTCTGAAGAGCCGTTTCATAAGCTTCGACGCTGCCTAATTTTCCAGTCCAGTATTGTTTGAAATAAGCTTCGTAGGTCGTGTTGTTACCGCTCCATTTCATCAGCGATTCCTGAAAATGGCGGGTCTTGAAGAGCGGAGCGATCGTGGGCTGAAGAAAGGAGATATAGCCCGGTTTCGCTTCGGTGTCACCCCAGCTCTCGAGGAAGTGGGGGGCGGGGAGAACGTATTTCGTGAGCTCCGTGGTCTCATCGAGCCGGTCGTTGAGCGAGATGGCGGTCTTTACTTTCTTCAGACCGGCCTTGAATTTCTCGGCATCGTAATAATCATATGCGGGGTTGACGCCGTAAACGATCAGCGCGCCTACCTTACCGGCGTTGAGATCGGCCACGAGAGCGGTCATGTCGCCATCGATGCCCTGACGAACCTGGCTGGGAGTGGCCCAGTCGACCGTGGTGCCATTGGCGCCGATGGCTTCGTTGATCGCGTTGACGATGATCTGGACATTGGTATTGTTGCTGCCGGAGACAACCAGGGCCTTGCCTTTAGCGGCAGTAAGGTCGGCAGCTGCCTTTTTGATACCTTCCTTAATGTTATCGGGCAGGGCAGGAGCGGTGACCGAACCACCGAGTGCGGCCAGCAGGGCCAGGGCTACGGCGCCGGTCTCGCTGGGCTTATGGGTATACCGTGCGTCGGCGTTGCTACCCGTGAGGGTGAGCAGGCTTTCGAACTGATAGTGTTTGTTCATCGCCGGGTTCTTGGGGTCGACCTTGCGGCCTACGGAGTAGTGCCGGGCGAACTCCACGGGCGACAGCCAGGTGCCGAGGAAATCGGCGCCGAGGCTCACGATCACACCCGCCTGGTCGAAGCGATAGGTCGGGATGACGCGTTTGCCATACGATGCTTCGGCAGCCAGCAGGATACCACTATAGGAGTCTGCATCGTACTGAACGTGTTTGCTCCCAGGGTATTTGGCAAGGAAATCGGTAATGACTTGTTTGGAAGTGATAGACGTGAGCGTATGCGTCAGCAGCACGACCGGTCCGCCGGCAGCGGCGAGGGCATCTCCAACCATCTTATCGAAGGCTTCGAAGGTGCTTACTTCCTGGGGTTTGCCGTCTACTATCTGAACGGGGAAACGAAGCCGGCCGGTATCGTAGAGATCGAGGACCGATGCCTGAACGCGGGCCGAAGTACCTCCTTTGGTCGTCGACGCCATCGTATTCCCTTCCAGCTTGATGGGGCGGCCATCGCGAACCTTGGCTACCAGGGGGATCACATCACCGCCGATGGTATAGGTCGTGGCATAGAAATCGGCCACACCGGGGATCATATTGTCCGGCTTATTGAGGTACGGAACGACGTGACGAACGGGCATTTCGCAGCTGGCGGCCAGGGTAGCGGCGGCCGTGCTGAAACCTAAATATTTAAGAAAATCCCTGCGGGGATGTTTGGCGTCGAGCAATCCTTTTCCATCCAGGCCTTCCAACGGCAAACTCTCGTTAAACTCGTTTTCCGTTGATTTCTGAAACGCTTCACTGCTATTGCGCTCTCCGAAACTTTGCCAGTATTTTTTGTCGCTCATATCTTGAGTAGTTAAACTATTTATGCTTTCCGCGGGGTCTTTAGCCCTCGGAGGGGATAGAAGAATTAATAATGACATTTCTGGCACTCTGTGCCACCGATGTTCTCAACAGTTACGCTGTCCATTTTGCCTGTGCGGAGGTCTTTGTGGAAGCGCTCATAGATGCTGTAGAACTTATTGCCATTGTTCCCTGCGCTGTCGGGGAAATTGACCTTGGTAGTACGGTGACAGTTGATGCACCAGCCCATGCTGAGGGGGGCGAACTGCTTGACCTCATTCATTTCCTGGATGGGACCGTGGCAGGTCTGACACTGTACTTTACCGGCCTTGGTGTGTTGTGCGTGGCTAAAGAATACGTGGTCGGGAAGGTTGTGGATCTTGATCCATTCTACCGGGTGCGCCTTCGAGGGGTCATAGGTGCTGGTTTTGGGATCGTAGCCGGTATAGCTGTAGAGCTTCTGGATCTCGGCGGTACCGTCGACTTCGGAGCCATCCTCGCGGTAGAGCTTCGGACCATGGGTATAGTCGTTGATCGCGGCGTGACAGTTCATACATACGTTCAGCGGCGGAACCGTAGCGTGCCTGCTGTCCATCGCATTGCTGTGACAGTAGAGACAGCTGATCTGGTTGATGCCGGCGTGGACTTTATGCGAATAGAAGATCGGTTGAACGGGTTCATAGCCTTGCTGGCGGCCGAGGCCGATAGCGCCCTGGACCACCATGTAGCCACCTACCACGAAGAGGATGAGGACGATGAAGGTGATGTAGACCTTGTTGCGCCAGAAGGGGATGGGCTCATGGGCGGGAATGCCGTCTTTGTCATCGGCGAGCTTCTTCAGGCTGCTGTTGACCTGCAGCAGGATCAGCATGATAACAGCGAGGATCAGGGTCAGGATACCGTAGAGCAGCGTGTTATCGCTCTCGGCAGCCTGCGTGGTCGGATTCCCGGGCTCGGTCGCCGTCGGCGGCTTGGCCGTCTCGATGTAGTTGAGGATGGCGTCGATGTCCTTGTCCGAAAGATCGGGGAACACGTTCATCGGCGTCTTGTTGAACTGCACGAAAAGGTTGTTGAAGTAAGGATTCCCCGACGCCAACACCTTTTGGTTGTTGTGGATCCACGCGTGCAGCAGGGCCTTGTCCGGAACCCGGGACGTCACGCCCTGAAGGGCAGGACCCGTAACGACTTTGAACGGGTTATGACAAGATGCGCAGTTGGATTGAAAGAGAGCCTTTCCGTCTTGAGCTTGTGCAATAGAAGTAGATCCTAAAAGAACCAGAGTGGGAAGAAGGATACTGAATATTAACTTTTTGACTATTGGTCTATGGTTGGTCATATATACAAAATGTTGTATAAATGTGAAAAATCTCCTTAACAGGTTGCAAAAATAAGTCAGGATTTTAACAATCTATCAACATGCGAAAATTTTTTTTTCCTTTGTTGGGCGTGGGTTTCAGCGTATTATGACAAATCGCTCTGACCCTATGTCATAGTATTGTCAGCAACGTGAGCGAACAATTGGCGGCAAATTGTGTCAAGCGCTTTGACAAAAGCGTGACAAAGGCGCCGTAGTTTTGGCGCATGAATCTCGCCATCTTCGCCTCGGGTACGGGGACCAACGCCGCCAGGATCATCGACTACTTCCGCGGCACTGTAAACGTAAAAGTCTGTCTCATCGTGTGTAACAAGCCGGGAGCCGGGGTGCTCGGCGTCGCCGAAAAGGAGGGAGTCCCGACCCTGCTGATCGAAAAAGAGCAATTTTTCCGCGGCGAGGCCTATGTGGACGAACTGAAAGGGAAAAACATAGACCTTATTGTATTGGCAGGGTTTTTATGGAAGATACCGGAGGCGCTTGTCAGGGCTTATCCGGGTCGCATCGTCAATATCCATCCGGCCCTCCTGCCGAAATACGGCGGTAAAGGGATGTACGGGCGGCACGTCCACGAGGCGGTGATCGCGGCGGGAGAGAAGGAATCGGGGATCACGATCCATTGGGTGGATGAACATTATGATCATGGTGAACCTATCCGGCAGGTAAAGGTGATCGTGGAACCGGGAGACACCCCGGAAACCCTTGCCAAAAAGATACATCTGCTGGAATATGAGCACTTTCCGAAGGTGATCGAAGAGGTCCTCACGCATCTGCCAAATCATCGTTAAAACTTTCCGGCGCCCGCTGTGTATATCCCTTTTTGATAGTAATATCACCTAATAATGAGACTTTCTACCCAAAGGACCTTACTGCTGTTGTCGATCTTTGTTGTTGGCTGTTTAACCAGGGTTTGGGGGCAGGACGTCACCGTTCATGGAACGGTATATAATATGTACCGCACCAAGCCGCTGGACAGGGTCAGCGTCATCAGCACCACCGGTAAGGGCACCATCACCGACTCCAATGGTAATTATATAATAATCGTCGACCTGAGCGATTCGATCTATTTCTCCTATCTCGGACGGGCGACCAGCAAATTCGCCATCAGGGACATCAATTATTCCTCCGGTTTCGATATCGCGCTGCACGTAGACCCCGTGACCCTACAGGAGGTCAAGGTCATGCCGCGGAGCTATCGGGACGACTCCATTCAGAACAGGCGGGACTATGAAAAATACTTCGACTATAAAAAGCCGGGTTTCAAGATCACGGATGGGAGCGGGGGGCTCGGCGCTGGGGTGGATATCGACGCCCTTATAGGGATGCTGCAAAAGGACAAGATCCGCCGGGCTAAGGCCTTCCAGGGTCGACTCATCGACGAAGAACACGATAAATATGTGGACCACCGGTTCGCCCGGAGTGTCGTCCTTAAAATAACCCGTCTGGAAGGCGACGAGCTCGACAGCTTTATGGTCCGGTACCGGCCTTCCTATGAATTCTGCAAAAAGGCGACGGACTATGATCTCTACGATTATATCAAACTCGCCCTTAAGGAATACCAGAAAGACCGGAAGGAACGCCCGTAAACATTCAACCAATATATATGGACCAACTAACGCTTGGAATCGGCACCCGCCTGCAGCATACACAATACGGGCCCGGAGTGATCGTAGGCGTGAAATATGCCGTTTATCTCATTTCGTTTATCCATCATGGTTTAAAGGAGATCGACAAAGAAGACCCGAATCTCGACGAGATCATCCCCGAAAATGTGACCACGGAGATCGAAACCGCCTCCGAGGTCGAGCGCTCGCTGCTCGGCATTCTCAGGCTATGGGGTGGGTTGTCGGAGGTTGTACCGCTGGGAGACAAATGGCGGGGCGGGATGATGGTGCTGCACCCCGGCGACAAGAGTGTGAAACCAAAAGAAGTTCCCATCGACGTTTTCTTTCATAAGATCGTAATGGCGCGGGACCGGCTGCGCGTACTCGAACAGCAGATCAATGGTCACAAGGGACTCAGTGACGAAGAGAAGGTAAATCTTCAACAATATATTACGCGTATCTACGGGTCCTTCACGACGTTCAACGTGTTGTTCAAAAATAAGGAGCAGTGGTTTATCGGCGAGAAGGGGGCTGTCGTGGAGTAGAGCCGCTTTGGCTGAATAAGACACCCGGAGTAGGCTGTAGTTTGAGATAAGGGAAAATATGGGACATGCTATAAAGGAAAAACCTCCCTAACGGGAGGTCGCCCTAATCAGTTCCATAACCATTAAACCTTATCCTATTTGTATTAAAGATAGGAAATCTATTATTTAAAGCAAAACTTTGTGCAAGAATGGTGCAAAACTAGTATCCCATCAGTTTTTGCACAAATTCATCCAGCCGGTCATCGGCCAGGAAGTTCTTTTCCAGCGTGCCGTTAAACGGGATAGGCGTGTCGATAGAGCAACACCTGTGCACGGGGGCGTCGAGCAAGGGGAAACAATGTTCTCCTATCCAGGCGGCGATCTCGGCGCCTATGCCGCCGGTGAGGGTGTCTTCATGCAGGATCAGGACCTTACCCGTTTGGGCGACGGCCTCGCGGATGGCGGAATAATCGAGGGGCAGGAGCGTCCGGAGGTCCAGGATGTGGAGGGAGAATTCGGGATGTGCCGCGGCATAATCCAGCGCCCAATGGACACCGGCGCCATAAGTAATAATGGAGAGGTCGTCTCCCCTGTGTACGGTCCGGGCTTTGCCGATCTCTATTGCGTAATACTCTTCGGGAACGGCGCCGCTGATGCTGCGATAAAGCGCCTTATGTTCAAAAAACAATACGGGGTTGGGGTCGTTGATCGCGGCGATCAGCAGCCCTTTGGCGTCGGCGGGCGTAGAGGGATAGACGATCTTGAGGCCGGGCGTGTGCAAAAACCAGGCCTCGTTGCTTTGGGAATGGAATGGTCCGGCGCCTACTCCCGCGCCCGTAGGCATGCGAATGACGACATCGGCATTTTGGCCCCAGCGGTAGTGGATCTTCGCCAGGTTATTGACGATCTGGTTGAAGCCTGCGGTGACGAAATCGGCGAACTGCATCTCCACCATGCTTTTGAAGCCTTCCAGGCTCAGGCCGAGGGCGCAGCCGAGGATGGCGCTTTCACAGAGGGGTGTATTGCGGACACGATCCTTGCCAAAACGGTCCAGGAAACCTTCCGTGATCTTGAAGGCGCCGCCATATTCGGCGATGTCCTGCCCCATGAGGACGAGGTTGTCGTGTTGCTCCATGGATTGGGTGAGGCCTTCGCTGATGGCGTCGATGAATCGTTTTTCGGGGCCGTCGTAAGGCCCTTCCTCGTAGGGGGCCAGACTATCGTCGGAGGCGGGGGCATAGACATCGGCGAGTTCCTTTTCCGTGTCGACGACAAATACGTTTCCGGTATTTGCCACGCCATGTACCGGTCCACCGGCTTTTTCCAGTTCCTCCTCGATGGTCTGGTGGGTCTCTGCACGCAGTTTCGCGATCTGTTCTTCGTCGAGGATCCCTTGTTCCTTTAGCCAGCCTTCGTAGTTTTGGACGGGATCTTTGATGGCCCAGTCTTCCAATAGCTCATGCGGAACATACTTGATGCCGCTGGCTTCTTCATGGCCGCGCATGCGAAAGGTCATGCATTCCACCAAATAGGGACGCTGGTATTTGATACAATACTCGCGGACGTTAGCGATCGTGTCGTAGACCGCGAGGATGTTATTGCCATCGATACGCACGCCCCGCATTCCATATCCCTCCGCTTTATAGACCAGGCTCTCACATCGATATTGTTCCGACGTCGGCGTGCTTAGCGCATACCCATTGTTCTCCACAAGGAAGATCACGGGCAGGTCCCACACGGAGGCTACATTGAGCGCCTCATGGAAGTCGCCTTCGCTGGTACCGCCGTCGCCGGTGAAGACCAGCGTCGCCTTTTTATTTTTTTCCAGTTTATAGGCCAGCGCGGCGCCATCGGCGACACCCAGCTGGGGGCCGAGATGGGAGATCATCCCGCAGATGGCATGTTCGCGGCTGCCGAAGTGAAAGCTGCGTTCGCGGCCACGGCTATAGCCGTCGGGGCTGCCCTGCCATTGATGAAAGAGTTTGGAGAGGGGCATTTCCCTACTGGTGAAAACGCCCAGGTTACGATGCAGGGGGAAGATCCATTCTTCCGATTTCATGGCGAGGGTGGCGCCCACCGCGACCGCTTCCTGCCCGATGCCACTGAACCATTTGGTGATCCTCCCCTGGCGCAGCAGCAGGAGCATCTTTTCTTCGATCATCCGGGGCAGTAGGATACCTTTGTAGAGACGGATCAGTTCTTCGCTGGTACTGTTTTTTCTTTCAAAGTACATAAGTTCATCTATTAGGCATTATCACTATCCTTTGTCTCCTTATACAGCATGGACGTCAGCAGACTCAGGAGCAGACTGAAAAGCAGCGCCCAGAGAAAGCTATGGATATAGAACCCGCTTACCAGGTGTCCGACGAACCAGACCATAATAGCATTTATAATAAAAAGAAAGAGGCCGAATGTAACTAGCGTGATCGGTAAGGTCAGGATCACCAGGATGGGTTTCAGCAAAAAATTCAGCACAGCAAGCACCAGCGCAACTTTTAGCGCGACCCAAAAATTATCAATATGAATACCCGGCAAAATATAAGATAAAACAAACGCAACTACCGCGGTGATCACGATGCGGAGCAGGAAATTCATACGATTCTTTTGTTCAAGTTACGAGATTCAATCCGAACTGTACTTGAAATTTTGGCGGCGGCTAGATCACCGTTAGTTCGAAGAATGCAGCGGGGTCCAGGTATTTCCTGGCCATCTCGCGCAGCTCCTCCGGCGAAATAGTCTTGATGATCCGGATGCTCTCGTTAAAATAGCTGCCGTCGAGTCCGTTGAGCAGGATATTCTTCCACCGGCCGGCGACATGGAACGGACCGTCGAGATCGCCAAGTATCGATCCGATGGTGAAGTTCCGGGCCTGTTGCAATTCTTCATCGTCAATAAGCTCTTCGCGCAGCAGGTTCATCTCCTTATAAACCTCTTCGATCGCCGGGGCGCAGACCTCTTTGCCGGCCTCTGTGCTGATCATCAGGGCGCTCTCCTGGACATTATTGAGCAGATAGCTATGGATGCCATAGGTATAACCTTTATCCTCGCGGATATTGGTCATCAGCCGGGAACCGAAGTAGCCGCCGAAGACATTATTCAACACCTGCATCTTCTGGAAATCCGCATGATGCCGGTTTGGGAAATTGCGGGCAATCCTGATGGACCCCTGTACCCCACCCGGATCATTGGAGACTTTGTGTCGTTTTTGCGTAGCCGGCGTTATGGCGAAGGAAGGCCGGGTCGTACTTCCCGCCGGCGCATGGATCGGCAGGCTGCCGAAATTCGCTTCTAGCAGCGTGAGGAGATCCGCCGGCAGCTTTCCCGCCGCGATGATCCGGCAGGCGCCATGGCGATAAAAAGTATCGAAAAAGCCGGTGAGGTCTTCCCGTTCGAGCGCCTGGTAGTCCGCCAGCTCGCTATACCGGCCATAGGGGTGGTCGGCGCCATAGAGATATGCCTCGATGAGCCGGGCCGCCACGAAATCGCTTTTCTTCAAACTTACCTGCAGACGCTGCTGGCTGTTCTTTTTATAGATGTCCAGCTCTTCCTGCGGATACACGGAACCCGTGATGATCTCGGCTACCACCGGAAGCAGCTCGCCGATATGCCTGTTCAGACAATGGAGCGTGAGCTCCGCCGTCTCGTGGTGAGCGGACCGGTTGAAAAAAGAGCCGTAATATTCAAAGTGCTCGCTGATCTGGAAGGCGCTGCGGGTCTTCGTGCCGTTCTTGAGCAATGTGTTGGCGGCCGCGGCCACGCCTTTTTTGGTTTCCCACCAATTGCCGCCGTCGAAGATCCAATTGATCATCATGGCCTCTTCGTTGCCCATATCGATGCTATAGACCTCCACGCCGTTCGACAGCGTTGCCTTCTTATAGGGCGGAAGAGTGAGTTCGAATTCGATGGCGTCTTTTATCGGCGGAGCACTGGTGCGATCTAATTTATTTCGGGTAGTCGTTGGCATGGTGATTTCAGTTTTTGTCGCTGTTGATGCTGGTGTCGCTGTAATAGTACAAAGTATTGCTATTCTTCGGGTCAAAGATGCGGCGGCTCGTTTCCAGCATTTCGCGGATAGTGACGGCGCGGTATTTCCCGAGCTCGGTGTTCATCATCTCCGCATCGCCCAGCAGCTCATAGATGGCGAGGCTATTGGCGCGGTTCATCACGCTCATATCCTCGAAAACGATCGCGGATTCCGTTTTGTTCTTTACCTTGTCGAGCTCCTTTTCGCTGATGGGCGCCGCCATCAATTTCGCCAGCTCTTCTTCAATCGCGGCGTCGGCAGTCTCCATACTTACCCCTTGGATGAGCTTCCCTTCGATGACCACCAGACCCGGGTCGACGGAGCCGGTATGGTAACAGTCGATCTGGCTGAACAACTTTTTCTCCTTGATCAGGGATTGATGCAGCCGCGACGAGGTTCCGCCGCCGAGTATTTCGGTGAGCAGGTCCGCGACATAATACCCCTGTTCGGTCCGTGCCGCCATGGGATAGGCCTTGTACAGGGCGTCGAGGGGGACTGCCGCCTTTATGGTCATCTTGCGCGCCTCGTGCTGGGCCGCTTCCTGCGGCAGGTTACGAACATATTTCTCGCCGGCGGGGATATCGCCGAACCATTTTTCCGCCAGTTCCCTGACCTGCGCCTCCGTCGTCTTGCCGGCGACCACGAGGATGGCATTCACCGGACGGTAATATTTGAAGAAAAAGTTCCTGACGTCGGTGAGCTGTGCCTGCTCGATATGACCCAGCTCACTGCCGATCGTCATCCAGCGGTAGGGGTGCTGCTTATACACCAGCTCCCGCAACTTGAACCAGACATCGCCATAGGGTTTGTTGATATAATGCTCCTTGAACTCTTCCATGACCACTTTCCGCTGGACCTCGAGGCTTTTTTCGCTGAAGGCCAGTGAGAGCATGCGATCGCTTTCAAGCCAAAAGGCCGTCTCGATGTTCTCCGCAGGCAGCTGGATATAGTAGTTCGTGAAATCGTTGGTGGTGTAAGCATTGTTCTCGCCGCCCGCCAGCTGGAGGGGGGTCTCGAAGTCCTCGATGTTGACGGAACCGCCGAACATGAGGTGTTCGAAAAGATGTGCAAAGCCCGTTCTTTTGGGGTCTTCGTCGCGTGCGCCGACATCATAGAGGACGTTTACGACGACCATAGGAGTGGAAGCGTCTTCATGAACGAGGACTCTCAGCCCGTTAGCCAGTTGAAATCTATGGTACTTGATCATTAAATTTTCCTTTTTGGAAAGGGCAATTTACTCAAAATGTGCCGGAAAATGCACGAACGCGGCCGGATGTGTCGCCGAACAGCGGCGTTTGAGGGTGAAGACCCCGCGAAACTATCGCCGGAACACGAGTTTGCCAGTCGCCAGATCCTGTTCCAGGAACTGCTGAAAAGCGTCGGGAATTTCGGCGCAGTTCGGGTGATCGGCATGTGTTATCAGACCCGCATATGCAAGATCGCCTTCGGGCATTTGCAGGTCGTAAGTATGGAGTTCCCACCCTTCGAGATCGGTCGATTCGTACTAATCGATAAACAATTTTGCCCGGCCGGCTTCCCTGCCATCCTGCATGTCACAGGACCGGGGATAGGCGACGGAGCCAGCCGGCACCGCCTACCTGATGCTTTTGACCTGTAATACCAGCTGTTCGAGCTGCTCGTTGCGCTTGACGATGATCTTGACCTTATCGCCGGGGTTCTGGAGGAGATTTTTATACGTCTGGATATTGTTGCTGAAGTTATTCCCGACAGCTACGACGACGTCGTCCTCTTTGAGCCCGGCCTTTTCCGCCGGGCTGCCCTTCATCACATCGCCCACCCGCACCTCGCCGTCGATCCAATAGATGCCGAGCCCCGTATACGAATAATCGAACAGGTCCCGGTAATGCGAATTGGGCATCAGGTAGATGACGCGGTGCTCGTAGTTCAGGATGACATTGAAACGGCGGAGGATATCGTTCCCCACAAGCCCGCCCAAATTGGGGTACGACGTCACATTATATTGATCATCAAATATATAAGTAGGCACATTTCGGAACCGGTAGGGCCCCAGCCGGACCTCCCGCACCGTCGTCAGCTGCATACTGGCCTTTCCACCCAGTCCCTGCGCCTGTGTATAGAACATCTTCCGGCGCTTATCGAGGATCTCACTGTCGGCGGCGAAATCCGTGGACAGGAGCGTGCAGAGACCGGCGCCGGTATCGAAATAAAAACGGGCATTGACATCCCTGGCGTCCCTGACCTCGGCACTCACGATTGGTAGACTGGCGATGATGGGTCTTATAAGATACCCACCCCGCGGATAGCGGAAATTCCCGTGCGTGTACACGTAGACTTTCATCGAGTCATAGTTGATCTTGACGATATAGCGGGAAAAGAAGCTATAGCCGATGATGCCGTCGACCTGGTCGCCATAGACGCTGGTGAGGATATCGTAATTATTGACGTGGAAATTGAGGCTGTCGACAGCGAGCCCGGGCAGTTGAAGCGTCTGATTATACAGAAACTTTACCGGCCGTACCCCCGCTATGCCGAGGATCGTTTTGTCGGAAGGAACGGGCTTTAATTTTAGCCGCTCGCAGGTGTTCGAGTCGAGTGAGATGCCGCCGCTGCCGGTATCGAGGATGAAATTGAGCGTATCGGGAAAATCGCCCAACCGCGCTCTGATGAGCATCACGCCACCGGTGAAGGTGGTGAACGGAAAAGAGGTGATGAGCTTTGCCGCGGGTTGGACAAAGGTCTCCTGGGCGCTCAGCGCCCTGGTGAGCGAAAGTAGGGCAACGTGCAGCAGAAGAAGAAAACGACACACCCGGCTCCCAAGTTGACGTAGGGGCCGGCGGATAAGCAGTAGATGTCTCTCTTGGCTAAGCATAGTTAGTTCTCAGGTTGATCTAATATACTAAATTTGCAGGATGAACCTCTCAAAACTTTACGAAAGGGCCTTGAACAAAGAGTTCCTTACGATCGAAGAAGGCATAGCGTTATTCCAGGAGTCGCCATTGACGGAGCTGATGCAGGTGGCCAATGAGCTGCGGAAACTCACCGTACCCCATGGAAAGGTGACATGGCAGATCGACCGGAATGTCAACACCACCAATGTATGCATAGCCAACTGTAAGTTCTGCAACTTTTATCGCATCCCCGGCCATGCCGATGCCTATATCACCGATATCGACACCTATAAACGAAAAATAGAAGAAACCTTTAAATGGGGGGGCGACCAACTATTGTTACAGGGTGGTCATCATCCGGACCTGGGTCTCGAATTCTATACTACGCTTTTCCGGCAGCTGAAGGCGCTTTATCCCAACCTGAAGCTGCATACGCTGGGGCCGCCCGAGGTGGCACATATCTGCAAAAAGGAAAAGATGAGCCATCACGATGTGCTGGCAGCGCTGCGGGCCGCCGGGATGGATTCGTTACCCGGCGCAGGCGCCGAGATCCTGGTGGACCGGGTCCGCCGGCTCATCAGCAAAGGCAAATGCGGAGCACAGGAATGGCTGGATATCATGCATGAAGCCCACAAACAATATATCACGACCTCGGCTACGATGATGTTCGGGCATGTCGAGACATTAGAGGAACGAATGGAGCATTTGATAAAGATCAGGGAGGTCCAGGCCAGGAAACCCGCCGACGCCAAAGGTTTCCTTGCCTTCATTCCGTGGACTTTCCAAGATGTAGACACCTTACTCACGCGGATCCGGGGCGTCCATAATCTAACCACCCCGGAAGAATACATCCGGATGATCGCCATCAGCCGCATCATGCTGCCCAATGTAATGAACATCCAGGCGTCCTGGCTCACGGTAGGCAAACAGACGGCGCAATTATGTCTGCATTCTGGCGCCAACGATTTCGGGAGTATCATGCTGGAAGAGAATGTCGTGAGCGCTGCTGGTGCACCGCACCGGTTTACGGCAAAAGGCATCCAGGCCGCGATCCGCGAGGCCGGCTTCGAGCCCCAACTCCGCAACCAACAATATGAATGGCGGGAAACCCCGGGGTCTATAGTGGAACAAACTATAAACTATTAACTACCCAGAACTAGGTAGTTACCCCGATTTTTTTATAGTCCCGGAAACTTAAACCGGCGATTTTTCGTTCCTATAGGAATCGAGACCCGTGCAATATTCATGAAAAGCCCTTTTCGTAAACTAGTAAGGATATCGGTGGTCCTCTTGGTTCTGGTGCTTCTTTTCAATTTCTTTGGATACTATATCAACCGCATAAGATCCCTGGAAAACAAGGAGTTAATCGAAGCGATCAACAAGAGTGGCCACCAACAGGCCCTGAGCCAGCAAATTGTCAAAGAATCGCTGCTGCTGCTGGGCAAACCCGACTCAAGTACGACCGCCGTGCTCCGCGACACCATTGCCAGCCTGGTCAGCGAGATCCAGCAAAATCAGGCGTCGCTGCAACAGCAGGCAGGTTCCACGCCTTCGCCGGTCCCGCAGCAGATCTTTCAGATCAAATTATTGCTTTCTACCGCCCGGCCCTATCTCGAGTCGATGACGGCCGTCGGCCAGGAGCTGGCGCAGGCCGATACGGGCATGCTCGCGATCAACCGAAGGCTTTATGAACGCAACCTGCTGTTCAACGAGCAGAAATTCCATGTCATCATGGGAGAGATCAACCAGCATTATTCAGCGCTGGTGGGCGAGATGAACGGCGAAGTGTCCACGGTCGACACGGGGAAGCTGATCTCTCTTATCGCCGCCATCGTGGGGCTGATCATCCTGGTGCTGGAGCCTGCCTTCAAAAAAGGCGAGAGGAATTACAAGGACCTCCAGAATGCGCGGAACGAGCTGCTCAACGAGAAGAAATTCCTCGCCTCGATCCTACGCTCGCAAACCAACTATGTCATCCGGATCAACAGGGCCGGTCATTTCACCTATGCGAATCCGGCTTTCCTGGAAACCTTTGGCTATACAGACACCGAGATCCCCGACATCCTATTCTATACTACCATCTTTCCCAAGGATGTAGCACGTTGCCAGCAGGTCGCGGCCGAATGCTGGAACAATCCCGGCAAGGTATACCGCTTGCTGATCCGGAAACCCATCGGTCGGTCGCGTGAGTTCATCTGGACAGAATGGGAGTTCCTGGCGCTGTCCGACGATGACGGCGAGGTCAACGAAATTCAGGGCATCGGGTTGAATGTTTCAGAAAAGCTGCAGATGGAGAAAAGCAAAGAAGAAGCCATCCGCACTTTGTCCTATGCCATGACCTATGCCAAAATGGGCTCGTGGAACCTCGATTTCATCAGCAGCGAACTCTTCCTCAGTAAGGAGTTCAAGGCATTGCTGGCCATGGATGAAGAAGATCCCGACAAGGTACCCATCGACAATTTCCTGCATCTCTACGTCGTCCCGGAAGATTTTGCGCTGGTAGCGGAAGAGTTTGCAAAAGCCATTCAGCACAAGGAGAACACGGGATACGAGACGTCCTTCTCCTGCCGGATCATCACCAAGCAGGGATGGATGCGCTATCTAAGCGTGAAGGGGAAAGTCGTGGACGAGCAGATGCAGTTCGGTATCGCCCAGGATATCACCTTCCAAAAGGAATCGGAAAATGCGCTGCTGAACAGCGAACAGAAATTCCGGCTTCTCGCCGAGAACTCGGAAGATATCATCAGCGTACACGCTACCGATGGAACGATCTGGTACTTATCCCCGAGTGTGACCAAAGTTCTGGGCTATGAAGTCGACGATATCATCGGTCGCACCTTCGATCAATATGTACATCCGGAAGACCGGCATAAGTTCCTGACGACGGAACAGGTGCCGGCGTTTACGGCAAGCCTGATCCTGCAGGGAACAGAGAACAGCATCACTGTACGTTATCGGGTGCTTCGGAAGGACGGGGTTTATATTTGGCTGGAGAGCATCATCAAGCCGATACTCGATGAGAACGAGCTGGTGAAGCTCATCTGTACGTCCCGCAATATCACGGAGCAGAAGATCGCGCAGGAGAAGCTCCGGAGAAAAGACCATCTGCTGCAGGCCGTATCACAGGCGACCCATAGCCTGCTGATCAATACGGATCTGAACCAGGCCATCGTCGAATCGATACAGGCCCTGGGCAGTACGGCGATGGTCAGCCGCGCCTTTTTGTTCCAGAATCATTTCGACAGCGGTTCCGGCAGCTGGAAGACGAGCCAGACACACGAATGGACGCGAAAGCCCGCGGACTATCGCCAGAACCAGGAGAAAATGCACAATATCCCCTTTGGGGAGATCACGGCGATCGTCGAACCGTTGCAGCAACATCTGCCCTTTGTAGCTTACAAAAGCAAGGAGACCGATGTGCGGGTGCTCGATATCCTGGACCGCGCTAAGGTGCTGTCGAGCGTGTCGTTGCCGATCTTCCTGAAGAATGGCCTGTTCTGGGGGTTTGTAGGTTTCGACGAGACGGAGGAAGAGCGGGAATGGTATGAAGCCGAATTCGCGATCCTCCGGTCCTATGCTTCATCGCTTGCCGCGGCCATCGAACGGAAACAGATCGAGGTAGAACTGGTGCAGGCCAAGGAGATGGCGGAATCCGCCAGCCATGCGAAGAGCGAATTCATGGCCAACATGAGCCATGAGCTGCGAACCCCCATGAACGGGATCATTGGTTTTACCGACCTGGTGCTGACCACGGAATTACAAAAATCACAGCGCGATTATCTTCAGAATGTCAAAAAATCCGCTTACGGGTTGCTGGAGATCATCAACGATATCCTGGACTTCTCGAAGATCGAGGCAGGCAAGCTGCTGATCGACCATACCTTATTTAAACTCGACGAGATCATCGAAGAGACGGTGGATATGCTTACGCTGAAGGCCTTTGAAAAGAAGTTGGAAATGCTGTACCGCGTCGATCCCACCATTCCTTCGCAGTTCCTGGGCGACCCGGTTCGTATCCGGCAAGTGGTGGTCAACCTGCTCGGCAACGCCATCAAGTTCACGGGTGAAGGCGAGATCCTGGTCTCCATCAAAAAGAGCGGCAATAGCTATCAGCACGACGGCAAATCGTTCATCAAGCTGGCCATCGAGGTTAGAGATACGGGTATCGGCATCCGGCGTGAGAAGCTGCAGAAGGTGTTCGAAAGCTTTACGCAGGCGGACACGTCCACGACCCGCAAATATGGCGGTACGGGTCTGGGGCTGACCATATCGAGAAGTCTGGCGGAGCTCATGGGCGGCCAGCTTACAGTGGAAAGCGAACCCGGCAAAGGGAGTGTATTCACCCTGCATCTCGTGCTCGAGATCGCGAATGAACAACCGGAGGTGCAGCTGCCGCAGAAGGCGCTGCTCGAAAAGGTGCTGGTCGTAGACGACAACGCCACTAACCGGGAACTGATGCAGGAGATCTTTGGTTATTTCCACATCACCGCCGATGTGGCGGCCAGCGGTGCGGCGGCTATCGCTATGGTCAAGGCGGCGCGGCAGAAGAAAGAAAACTATAACCTCATCCTGACGGATCACCTGATGCCTGAGATGGATGGCATCACCATGGTCAGAGAACTTAATAAAATAATGTCGGGCAATAACCTGCCCTTTGTTCTCATGCTCTCTTCGCTGGAAAAGAATGTCTACCAGCACGAAGCGTCTAAAGTGGGTATCAACAAATTCCTGTCGAAGCCGGTGAAGATGCACGAGCTCTATGGCGCCCTGCTTTCGATGTTCGGGATGAACCTGGGACAGGAAGGACAGCATTTCGCACATCCCCGGAACAACCTGGAGCGGATCACCGAGTCGACGAGCATCATGGTTGCCGACGACGATGCCATCAATATGCTGCTGATCTCCGAGGTTTTGCGGCGGATGGGTTTCGAGGTCATCCAGGTGAGCAATGGCAAGGAGGCGCTGGAGCGGCTCCCGCAGTGCGATCCGGTCCTGATCTTTATGGACGTCAATATGCCGGAGATGGACGGCTATACCACTACGAGACATATCCGCAAGATGCCCGAGCCCTGGTGTAATCTACCCATTATCGCGCTGACGGCCGACGCTATGAAAGGAGACCGCGAAAAATGTCTGGAGGCGGGCATGAATAAATATATCTCCAAACCCTTTCGGCTGGAAGAGATCGACGAGGTCCTGCGCAGCTATACGTTGATGGTCTAGTATCTTGCTATTTCCCGGGGCCCCTGATCGGAGACGTTAAGGGCGACTACCCAACCCTGATCCGCCGCGTTGAGGGTGAGATCGACGTGGAGCCGTTTCATCTCGCCTACGCCGGGCAGAAGCGAGAACAGCACTTCGGTATACTTCCTTTCCTGGGTGGGCGTCTCGTACTGGCCGTTGAGGATAAAGGTCTTTTGTTTTTCCGTTGTGATAATGCTGTTGCTAAGCTGGTCGTAGATCTCGGCAAAACGGTTCCGCGCTTCGTTGAAATCCGCGGTTTGGAGAACGACGCAGCGCCAGTCCGACCCCGTGCCGGCGGTAGTCGTGGCGAGGATTACCGTGCAGGAGGCAGATCCGGGTATCTCGAGGGTCGATTTGTACCGGGCCGTCTGCAAAGCCTGCCCGATGAGCTGCCCTTTGATGTTATAGAAATGATTGGGATAATCCTGGATCACCTTTTCCAGCACCACCTGTGTGTTGTTGGAGAATACCCCTTGCGCGGAAAGGGAAGCGGAGAGAATAATAGGCGCGAATGTGAGGATTGCGCTTCTCATAAGAAAGGATTTCCGACAAGATACAACCCTTTCCAACCGGTTGCAATAGCAAAACTACGGTCACTTTTAACAATTACTTGTATAATAAACGGATATCTTCAGCGTTATCATCACTACCTTATTTTACGAAACCTCTAATTCAATATCGATGAACCACGAACTCGTCCAATATGAAGTCCGTAAATCCCGGATCTACAAGGACATATACCGCCCCTCCTCCAATCTCCCCCGTTTTTTTGGAACACTTCTCTCTGTACTTTTCCAGGGTCAATCCCAGGTAGGAGGTAACAATTTGCGCCCATACAAGCGTAAGAGTCATTAATCAAACGTTGATCGATGCGCGCACCCATCCCGCTATCCGGCAACACCGCGCGGTCTTAATTGATCGGGAATCCGCCACCACCATCGCGGATACCGCCGCCGCCACCACCGTGCCAGTGACCGCCGCCGGGGAACATACCGGGCGGGAACCGCCTCCCCTGCTGGGTGCCAGGGAATTTATTCAGGTTATACGTAAAAGTAAGCATCGCATAACGGGTCAATACGTTGGTCCGCTGAAAGGTCTGTGCGCCGCCCGCAGCCACCGATTCGGATACCGATGTATTCTTATTCAGTACATCGAAGACCGTTAGCCGGAGCTCGCCATTCTTTTTTCTGAACAGCTGTTTGGCGATGCTCGGCGTGAACAGAGGAATATGGGCCGTATATATCTTTGACGACGTGTACGTATAGGTATAATCGAAATTCGCCGCGATCAGCCAACCGCTATTGGTATACGCCGTGAACTCTGCCGAAAGGGTCTCGTTGAAGGTGTTCAGACTATTGCTGCCGCCGGAGGTGCCGTGCCCACCGGTGGTCGAGTCGCCGGAAGGCCTGCTGATGCCTGTGGTCTTATTGATCGTATAGCCCGTGGTCGAGCTGAAATTCATGTCGAAATTCTTCTTGATATTGGTAGTCCAGCGGATCGTCTCGTTGAGGCCGGTAGTCTTGGTGTATTCATGCGCGATACCAATCCCGGCAAAATACGACGTGGAATCCTGCGCCAGCAGGCTCTGGCTTTGGGTATATGTGACGTTAGTCATGAAGTTGAGATTGGACTTGGGATGCGCCAGCGGAAAACCATAGTTAAAGAAGCCGTTGACATTCCAGGTGCCGTTGAGGTTGGTATAGGTGCTGGTCCGGCCGCCTTCCGCGTTTTGATAGATGGCGCTTTGGATGTCGTTGACAATGGTGCTGGCATTGATGGTCGCAAAGATCACGTGCTGCGTACCCGGATCGAAATTCGCATAGAGGATGCGCAGCGAGTGGGTGAACTGAGGTTTCAGACCCGGATTGCCTACCTGGTAATTGATGCTGTCCGAGGTAGTCGCCAGGGGCTGGAGCTGTGCCGCGGTAGGCGTGCCCGTACGGCCGGAATAGTTCAGCCGAAGGTGTTGGGTAGCGGAGATCTGATAAGATAGATTCACCGTAGGCGTATAGTTGGTGTACCCATGTTTGACATCGATACCCTTGGTTGTATTGTAGCTGTCGAACTGCGTCCATTGAATACCCGAACCGACGCTCAAGTTGAGTTTATTCTGCTGGAGACGCCAGTACATGGCCGCCTGATCCGAATTGGAAGTAAACTTATACGAGTTGCTGAACAAGGAGGAAAAACGGGTATAGGCCTTCACCGAGTCCACATAATCGTAGGTATTGTTGATCGTGGTGCTGTTGTTGTATACATGGCCATACGTGAACTGAAGGATCTGGTGTTTGTTCAGCGGCTCGGTATACGATAGGGTCGGGCTGATGGTGAAATTGTGCAATGAGTCCCTGTAAAACTGGTTAAGCGTATCGACATGGAACGGCATCTTGTTAGCTAACGTGGGCCAGAAAGAGTTGACCGAATAGTTATACCCCGTCCCATTGTTGACATTGGCGGTAGTGTTGAGGTCCAGTGAAATGGTCCGAAACGGTTTGGCGAACCGGTGGCGGAACTGGAGATTCGAGCTGTTGATACTAAAGCCCGTATTCTCGCTGCTTGTATTGCCGGCCTCGGACAAAACGGGATTGCCAAGGTTATCGTATTGTCTTGTCGACGAAGAACCGCTCGGCGTGCTTTGCTGAATGGTGATATTCGGCCGGAAGATGATGGAATTGTTACTGTCGAGCCGGCTTTCTACATTCAGGAAGATACGATGGGCGGAGATGCGGGATATATTGGTGCTGTTGCCGACATTGGTCATCGCGGAGTCTATACCTTCGTTATTTTGCACCGGGCTTATGGCGCTGTCGGTCTGCGTGAGGACCACATGCTGATAGTTATAGAAATAGCTGCCATAGACGTCGGTGGAATGATTGGGATCGGTCCCGAAGGTGTTCTTATAATTGAATCCGCCGGCCCATACGGTAGTCACGCCATTGGACTGATAACTGGTACTCGCGGAAGGACCGCCGCCGCCACCGCGACGTCCGCCGCCACCGCCGCTGCCGAAGATATCCTGCGCGGTGAAATTTTGCTTATTGACATCATTGCCCTGGCCCAGCAGCGATAGCTGGTTGTTACCATTGAACCGGTGGAGGTTGAGGCTTTCGTCATAATAGTCGTCCGTGCCGTCGCCGCCTGCGAATTTCCCGAAATAGCCTTTGCGGGCGTTCTTTTTGGTCACGATATTGATGGTCTTGACGCGGTTGCCGTCGTCGAAGCCGGTGAATTTGCTTTGGTCGCTGAGGTCGTCGAAGACCTGGATCTTGTCGATGATATCGGGGGGGAGGTTGCGGGTGGCCAGCTTGGGGTCGTCACTGAAGAAGCGTTTCCCGTCGACGAGGACGCGGGTCACCTTCTCCCCGGCATGGGTGATATTGCCACTGTTATCCACCTGCATCCCCGGCATCTTTTTGAGCAGGTCTTCCGCTACCGCGTTGGGTTTAACGGCGAACATGCTGGCATTGTATTCCGTAGTATCCTTCTTGATCCCCATGGGCGGGCGCTGGACGATCGCCGCCTCGAGCATGTTATCCGCATGCTGCATATACAGGGTGTTGTAGTTGACCATCGAGCCGCTGTCCGAAATGGTAAAACGGCGGTCGATGGCCTGATACCCCTCGAATGTGATAAGTAGTTTATACTCACCGGCAGTGATGCCTTTCACGGTAAAATCACCCCTTTTATCGGAAACCGTATATACCGCATCGGTCGAATCGCCCCCAAGCGGTGTGACGGAAACCGTTGCATTTCCCATCGGGGTTCGCTTGCCCCCCGTAGTGTCCACAAGGCTTCCTGAGACAAAGCCTTTTACCTTCGACTGTGAGTACGAACGTGTTGCGCATAAGATCAGGCTTACCAGTACCAAAACTAAATACTTGCTCATATATTAAATCCTTACAAATTGTCTGCTAAAATACTCCGCGGCGGCGGGAGGTCATAACCGCCATGGTACAAGTGGCAAAAATAGCTGGCATAAGGGTGAAGTGACCCCTTTGAGTTTAAGATAAATCGGTAAATGGCTGTGTCGGCTACGAGAACAGGTATTCCACATCTGCGCGCGTGAGGCTCTTGACGAATCCGTCATCATCGGCGATGAGATCTTTGGCCAGGATGCGCTTCTTTTCCTGCAGCTGCAGGATCTTGTCTTCGATGGTGTCCTTACAGATCATACGATAGGCAAAGATGTTCTTGGTCTGACCGATACGATGGGTCCGGTCGATTGCCTGCTGTTCCACGGCAGGGTTCCACCACGGATCGACTATATAGACATAATCTGCCGCGGTGAGGTTGAGACCCACACCACCCGCTTTGAGGGAGATCAGGAAAACCCGGCAGGAATCGTCGTTCTGAAAGCTTTGGATAGCCCGTTCGCGTTCAATCGCCGAGGTACTGCCGTCAAAATATTCGAATTTGATATCCAGCTCTTTGAGCCGTTCGCGGATCAGCGCAAGCATGCCCAGGAACTGGGAAAAGATCAGCGCTTTATGGTCACCGATGTTCTCGGTGATCTCGCGGGCCAATTCATCTAATTTGATCGAATGGTTCGGATATTTATCCGATTCATTGAGAATGGCAGGGGAGTCGCAGATCTGCCGCAGCTTCATAAGACCCTGGAGGATGGTGAGCTGCGAGCGCTGGATGCCCTGGTTTTCTATTGTTCCCATGATCTTATCGCGGTAGTCGTTGCGGTAAGCTTCATAGACCTTTCGTTGTTCATCCTCCATTTCGCAGAAGAGGATGGTCTCCGTTTTATCCGGCAGGTCTTTGGCCACCTGTTCCTTCGTGCGGCGGAGGATAAAGGGATAGAGCAGCTTGCGAAGGTGTTCTTTCCGGTCCTGTTCGCCGAACTTGTCGATGGGTACGGCGAATTCCTGGCGGAAGAACTCGAGGCTGCCCAGCATGCCGGGATTCAGGAAGTTCATCTGCGCGAAGATATCGAAGGTGTTATTCTGAAGCGGGGTACCGCTCATGCACAGGCGGTGTCTGGCCTGAAGTAAGCACGCGGCTTTGGTCACCTTGCTACTCGGGTTCTTGATGGCCTGGGACTCATCCAGTACAGCATAGTCGAAGGCTAGTTCCAGCAGCAGCTTGATATCGCTCCGCAGAGTACCGTAGGTGGTGATGATGACGTTGTATTGGGATAGTGCTTCCTTGCTGCGTGTCCGGTCGCCGCCATGATGGATATGGTAGGTGAGGGAGGGGGTGAATTTTTTTATCTCATTCTCCCAGTTGAACATCAGCGTTGTGGGGCAAACGACCAGCGCGTTCAGGCGACTGTTCTCGTCCCTGAAATGCTGGAGAAAACTCAACGCCTGAATGGTCTTACCGAGACCCATGTCGTCGGCCAGGATGCCGCCCCAGTTGACCTCCTGCAGATAGTTCAGCCAGTGGAACCCATGGACCTGGTAGGGTCGCAGGATAGGTTCGAGATGGCCGGGCGGCGGCACCTCGCGGATGCGGTTGAATTCGCGGAGCTGTTCATATTTTTCTTCCAGGCGGATGATCAGCTCCTCTTCGTTCCGGTTCTCATAGAGCTCATCGATGACGCTCATATGATATTTCGAGAGCCGGAGCTGGTTGCTTTTGCCTTCACCGACACGGAAGAGCAGGGAGTATTTCTTGATCCATTCTTCGGGGAGAACGCCCAGGGTGCCGTCGTGAAGCGGCACGAATTGCTGACGGTTGCCGAGGGCTTTTTTCACATCGGCGATGGTCACCTTTTGGTCACCGAAGACGATATCTACGCGGGCGTCGAACCAATCGGTATTGCTGCTGATATGGATCTTGGTCTGCGGTTTTGCCGTGTTGAAACGGAAATTCTTCAGGGCGTCGAAGCCAAACACCGGCACCTTCATTTCTTCCATGGCGTCGACGAAGAGAAAGAACCAGTTGTTCTTCAAAACGTCCGCGCCCTTGAGCGCCAGGCTGTGCGAGCCTTCGGGGTGGATAAAAGCGGAATGCAGCGATTCCAGTTTGCGGAAGAACTGCAGCTCGGCTTCTTTGTTGCGGTGGACGATGAGGACGCGCTCGCCGTCGGGGACGACGATCTCATCCTTTCCGCCGGGGCGGGTCTCGAAGCCTTTATAGGAGAACAGGGGTTGGAAGACGAGATAGTCGCCCTTTTCCTGTAGCAAGAGTTTGCGTTCAGGATCGCCATCCTTTATTTCCCGGATCAGGCCGTTATCGAAATCGACTTGATAGTCACGGGTGAGGGGCAGGACAAAGTCTTTCAGCTGTGCAGGCCAGGACGCTTTAGATATCGTACGGCTTTCGCGGCCCGAGAATTTTTCGACGAGGGCGATATCTTCGGGCTTGTTCCACAAGTACAGGTTATTGTTATAGAAGAAGATCAGCGGGCTCTGGCATTCGTTGCGGCTGATGTCCACGGGCTGGCCGTTGATCTTGACATAGCAGGAGACCTCATAGCCGCCCTTTTCGGCAGAGACCGCAAATTGTGGGGTCACCACGTCCCCGGAGAGACCCACGGGTTGGATGTTGGTGGTCTTAAAGGGTTTATGTCCATTGAGATAAAAGACAAAGGGGTTGGCATTCAGCTCGACGAACAGCTTTTTCAGCTTCGGGTGGAGATATTCCACCATAAGCTTTTTAGTCTCTTCGGGGAGGTCGTCTTCCTCATGATGGACAATATTTTCCCAGATGCCGCTGAAGGGGGAGTTGCGGTTGAGGTATTTGTTGATCTCGCTCCCTTGCATCTTGCGGAGGGATGGGACCGTCTGCCTGTCGGTCTCATTGAACGCCTCGAGGTTGACGAATTTCGAAAGGTCCATCCGTTCGACCTTGCCGGCGTAGGCGGTCTGTTCCTCGTTGCTTTCGCCCGATATGGCATCCAGCAGGAAGCCGGGGAAGTTCTCCTGGTTGAAATTGAAGACGACGCCCAGGCGTTGCGCATTGCCGATGAGCTTTTCCTCTTCCGTCGCGACCACGGCATTGGCCTCGGCCTCTACAGGTTTCGGGCGGGTGCTGGCTACAGGCGCGACGCGTTTGATCGAGGTATCGAGGACGCGAAGGAAGGGTTTGCCATCCTTATAAGTGAACTCGAATTTCCCGTTGAGGTCGTCGGAGAGGGAGTAGCCATAGGCTTCGAGCAGCTTGTTCTTTTCTTTGTCCCAGTTGCGGATGCTGTCGAAATAATGTGCCCCATGCGCGTGCAACAGTTGCATGAACACGATAACCTTGGGCAGGGACAGGGGGTGAACGATGTCGGGGTAATCGGAGCTCGTGTCGAAATTGCGTTCCTCGTTCTTGCGGAGTACGACCTGGTAAAGCTGATCTTCGATCTCTACGGATGCTTTTACGACCTCGTCTTTGGCAAATTCGATCCGGGCGCGTTGTGCGCGAAGATATTTCTCGGCGTCGGATAGGGTCTGTGGTGAGCAGAGGAGACGGATGGTCTTGAGATCGATGAACTTCATTTTGACCACCGTGTGCCGCTGGTCGTATTGTACTTCTTCCGCTTTCAGCATGTTGCGGTCCAGCAGCTCCTGCAGCTGGATCAATGCGCCGGCCTCATGGCGGCAGATATCGCCCAGGTTGTATGGGCAGCTGCAGCGGATAGACAAGGACTTGGGGTCCTTGAATTTCTGTACGTACACTTTATAATATGTGCTATAGCTATCGTCTTTGACGCGGAACGTAACGGACTCGAACAGCTCGTCGTATTCGATGAGTTCGACATAACCAATGGCATGGATCTTTTTTCCGCGGCGAATCACTTCGTCGGTCCCATTGGTATATACATACTTAATAAGGTGCGGTAACGCCATATGCTTTTTTAACAAGCCCTGTCTACGGTCCAGCCGCCGGGTCAACTCCGGAAAGGGCAATCTGCAAAACTAAAGGAAAAAAGGTGAGTGTAGAAAATAAATCCATCTTACCTTTGGAAGACCCCTCTGCGGGTATACATTTGTACCACAGATCGTTATGTTAAACCGGTTTGTATGATCTTCCGTATTAAATTTTTGAGTCCAATCCTTACCCTGTTACCGATCCTTATTTTTCAGACCTCCACCTTCGCACAAAAGAGCAAAAAAGCCGACAAGATCGTCCTCGCCAATCTGGAAGCCCACACGCGGTATCTTTCTGATGCCAGGCTGGAGGGGCGCAGGATGGGTACGCCCGGTGACAAGCTCGCGAGCGACTACATTATCAGCGAGTTAGGCAAGGCGGGTGTACAACCGCGGGGCGATAACAAGGGTTGGATCCAGGCTTTCGAGATCGATAATGGCCGTGAAGTGAGCGCAGATGCTTTTCTGGCCGTGAACGACCATGCGTTTGTCCTCAATAAGGAATATTTCCCGCTCGCCTTTAGCGCCACGGGAAGTGTTTCGGGGTCGCCGGCCATTGCCTTGCAGGAGAGTGGTGCGCCCTGGTTTCAGGATCTGCGGGAGTTGTTGGAAGCAGGGGCGGGCAATCCCCATTATGATCTTCGGGCTGCTATCCGGGCGAAGGCGGTGGCTTTCGAGAAGAAGGGGGCCACGGCGCTGATCCTTTATAACTCGGGGAAGACGCCGGATAACCTGGCTTTCGATGCCCGTGATAGGGCTGAGCCTGTCGCGATCCCGGTGGTGTATATCACCCGTGAGGCCAAACGGAAATTTCTAAAGGATGATGAGGCCGACCTCGATCTGAAGCTCAAGGTGGCTTTTTCCGAAAAGGAGCGGTCAGGGCACAATGTCGTAGGATATCTTGATAATGGGGCTGCCTCGACGGTAGTGATCGCGGCGCATTATGATGGTATAAGCGCAGCCGCCGAAGGGATGGATTCTGCCGCTGCCCGCGCTGCCGAAGGCGGGGGCGCTGCCGTTGCGGGCAAGGCCTGGACGGATGATGTCTCCGGTGTTGCCGGGCTCATCGAGTTGTCGCGGATGCTGGCGGCGTCGAAGCTCAAAGCCAACAACTATCTTTTTGTCGCTTTTTCGGGTGAGGAGCAGGGTGCATATGGGTCGAAATGGCTGGCGGCGCATCTCCCTGCAGGCATCGCACCGTTGAACTATGCCCTGGACCTGGACCGGCTCGATCCTGCAGTGGATAACTCGCATGCGCTTGTCATCGGCGGCTATGGCACTTCACCTGCCTGGTGGGGTATCTGCCGCGAGGTGAAGGAACAAAAGGGGCTTTCGTTCCGGCTGGACAGCGCCTATAGCCGGGCGGGGGATTATACTTCCTTTTATAGCCGGAATATCCCGGCGTTGGCCCTCTACAGCGGGTCCGACGACAATGCCTGTGACAATGAGCTGATGATCGTGAAATATACTTATGAAGTGATCGCCGGCGCGAACAACCGCGGGCGGCTGGCGTTTGCGCGGCTGAGTCCATAAGACTGGCCGCTGCGACCATAAGACTGAGCCTTGACATGACACCATGAAGCTAAAGCTGAACATAGAGGACATGACGGGGGAGTTCTTCGAGGACACCCGGTTGCTGGGGCTGGTGGCGCCGGTAAAGAACTATCAATTCTGCTGGCAGCTCAACAGCCGCCTGCGGTTCGATTTCCGGATCAACAACGAGATCGAGATCCAGCTGACGCGGAAGCAGCGCAAATACTATTTCGGAGTCTACGAATACCGCGAACCCAGTGCTACGTTGCAACACTTTCTGTACAACAACCAGTTCGACGGGGAATATCTGCTGCCCGAGTTCAAGCACCTGGATTTTCTGTGGCTTCTCAAGGGCGACGTGGTGCCGGATGAGAACTTACAGCTGCTGATGAACTCGATCCGGGGTATGCCCGGTGTGCAGCTGGTGATGGAGCTGGCGCAGGAGAAGATAAAGAATAAGGGACACTTAATTTTTTAGCCAACCCGGCCGGCGGCCGGTTAAAAATCATAAGCCATGTGGGAAGAAAAAAACAATACACTCTACCGGAAATTCCAATTCAAGAATTTTTCCGAGGCTTTTGCTTTTATGACGCGGGTGGCGCTCGAAGCCGAAAAGATGGATCATCACCCGGACTGGTCGAATGTCTATAATACGGTCGAGATCCGGTTATCGACGCATAGCGCCGGCGATGTCGTCACCGATAAGGACAGGAGGCTTGCGCAGAAGATCGACGCAATGGTTTAAGTCTGCGCTGTGCGGCGGACTGGTTTGGCTTAACGCCGCTTACCTGAAGCGGCTATACCATTAGCTTGCCGGCTGGGTCCGGCGGCCGGACCGCTTCAGCCGTTCATACTGGCCAGGAATTCCTCGTTACTCTTGGTCCCGCGCATGCGTTTCAGCAGCTCGTTCATGGCTTCTTCTGCGTTCATGTCGTTGAGATAAACGCGCAGGAGATTCATGCGTTGGAGAACCTCTCTTTCCAGCAGCAGGTCGTCGCGGCGGGTGGACGATGCAACCAGGTCTATCGCGGGGTAGATACGACGGTTGGACAGACGGCGTTCCAGCTGCAATTCCATGTTACCGGTACCCTTGAACTCTTCGAAGATCACTTCGTCCATTTTGGAGCCGGTGTCGATGAGGGCTGTCGCGAGGATCGTCAGCGAGCCGCCGTTCTCGATCTTACGGGCTGCCCCGAAGAACTGTTTCGGCTTCTGCATGGCGTTTGCTTCCACACCACCGGAGAGCACTTTACCCGATGCGGGGGCTACGGTGTTATGGGCGCGGGCCAGGCGGGTGATGGAGTCGAGGAGGATGATGACGTCGTGACCGCATTCTACGAGGCGCTTGGCCTTTTGGAGAGCGATCGTCGAGACCTTCACGTGTTTTTCCGCAGGCTCGTCGAAAGTAGAGGCGATGACCTCGGCCTTTACGCTGCGTTCCATATCCGTAACTTCCTCGGGACGTTCGTCGACGAGGACAATCATCAGGTAGCACTCGGGGTGGTTGGCGGCGACGGCGTTGGCAACGGCTTTCAGCAGCATGGTCTTACCCGTTTTCGGCTGGGCGACGATGAGACCGCGCTGGCCTTTACCTATGGGGGTGAAGAGATCGATGATGCGGCAGCTATAGTCGCTGGGCGTAGTGAAAAGATTGAGCTTCTCGAAGGGGAACAACGGTGTCAGATAGTCGAAGGGAACACGGTCGCGGACTTCTTCGGGACCTTTGTTGTTGATCGTTTCGACCTTAAGCAGGGCGAAATATTTTTCCCCCTCTTTCGGCGGGCGGACGGAACCCAGTACGGTATCGCCGGTTTTGAGACCGAACAATTTTATCTGTGATGGGCTTACGTAGATATCGTCGGGAGAAGAGAGATAGTTGTAGTCGCTGCTGCGGAGGAAGCCATAGCCATCGGGCATCATTTCGAGAACGCCTTCGGCGGAGATGACGCCGTCGAATTCGATGTTGAAGACTTCGTTGCGACGCTGGGGATAGGCGCGTTGCTGGTCGGCATTGCGGCCGCCCTCGTTCATACCCTCCTGCTCGTCCTGCATGGACTCGTCCTGTCCGGGTTGATTTTCGGCATCTTCCCGATTCGGGTCGTCGTTCGACTGATTGTGTTCAGCCCGGTTCACGACGTCTCTGCGCGGCATTTCCCCGAGAGATGCATCGCGCCGCGACACATCCCCACGCGACGCATCATGATTCGGAGCGCCTTCGCGGCGGGGTGCATGTGCAACTTCGCGATGCGGAGTTTCGCGGCCTTCACGGCCCTCACGATTCTCGCGGCCAGCACCATCACGATGCGGCGCTTCGCCCGGCGCTGCGCCCCGATTTACAACTCCACGAACCGGTGCTGCTGCGGGGTGGGCTTTTACGACCGGAGCCTTGGCAGCCACAGGCGCTTCTTCCTGCGGTTCGTCTTCTTTTTTGCGGGCGCCCTTTTTCAACATGGGCTTCTCTTCTTTCTTGGCGCGCGTATCTTTGGTATCTTTTTTCGCTTCTGCTTTTTTAGGTTTTTCTTCGCTTTCCACAATGGCTTCTTCAGTGCTGTTAGCCGTTGTCGCCTTGATGATGCGTTTACGTTTGTTGGGCTTGTCGTCGGCAGCCTCACCCTTTCCCTCGCTTGCCGTAACAGCTTGTTTATCCAGGATTTTGTAAATGAGCTCCTGCTTGTCCAGTTTCTTGGCTCCTGCAATTTTCAATTGTTCCGCAATGTCGAGGAGTTCCGGAACGAGCATGTCGTTCAGTTGGAGAATATCGTACATAAAATGACTTGAGAGTTGAACACCATTCTCAAACAGTAGGCCTGTCTAATGAAAATGTTTGAAATGAATTTTGATTATTATTGAACAGAAAGAGTTAATACTGATAAGCTGTGAGCATTGGAAAAGGGAACCGATCAGCTTAATTCCACTGCAATTTTAGTAAATAAACTCAAAAATTCAAAAATTTTTTTTAAAACCAACTGAATTTCAGAGGTTTTTTGGCCTAAAAGAATTATATACGGCAAGGTTACTCCATAGTTGGGTTATATTTGCGGCCATGTTCAACACAAGAGTAAAAGTCGCAGGGCTGTTAAACACCACACCGGATGATCGGGAAGTAATTGTTATGGGATGGGTGCGGAGTTTCCGCAATAATCAGTTCATCGCGCTCAATGACGGATCTACAAACAATAACCTTCAGATCGTGGCGGAGTTGGGTGCTTTCGATGATGCGGTCCTCAAAAAAATAACCCCGGGGGCCAGCCTGAAAGTCGTGGGGCAGCTGGTTGCTTCTTTGGGCAAGGGCCAGGCAGTCGAGGTAAAGGCCCATACGATCGAAATCCTTGGCGAATGCAATCCCGATACATATCCACTTCAGCTGAAGAACAGGCCGAGCCTCGAATATCTGCGTGAGATCGCGCACTTAAGATTTAGGACAAACACTTTTGGTGCGGTGTTCCGCGTGCGCCACGCGTTGGCCTTCGCTATCCATAAATTCTTTAACGCGAAAGGCTTTGTCTATCTGCATACGCCGATCGTAACCGCATCGGATGCAGAAGGCGCCGGTGAGATGTTCCGCGTGAGCACATTGCCCTTCGATGGCACGCCGCGTAAAGAAGACGGAAGCATCGATTTTTCCGAGGACTTTTTTGGCAGGGCGACCAACCTCACCGTCAGCGGCCAGCTCGAAGGCGAGCTCGGTGCAATGGCCCTTAGTGAGATCTATACCTTCGGGCCTACTTTCCGTGCAGAGAACTCGAATACCGCACGGCATCTCGCCGAGTTCTGGATGATCGAGCCGGAGATGGCCTTCTACGATCTCGAGGATAACATGAACCTCGCCGAAGAATTCATCAAATACCTGATCGCCTATGTGATGGAACACAACCGCGAAGACCTGGAGTTCCTCGCGCAACGACTGGTGGAAGAAGAAAAAACAAAGCCACAGGCCGAGCGAAGCGAGCTTGGGCTGATAGAAAAACTGGAATTCGTGCTCAACAACCAATTCGAGCGCATCACCTACACTCAAGCCATCGATGTCCTGCTGCAATCGCCGGCATACAAGAAAAAGAAATTCCAGTACGACGTCAAATGGGGCATCGACATGCAAAGCGAGCACGAGCGGTATCTCGTAGAAAAACATTTTAAAAAACCCGTGATCGTCACGGGTTATCCCGCGGCTATCAAGGCCTTCTATATGCGTCGTAACGAAGATGGCAAGACCGTCGCCGCCATGGATATCCTGGTGCCCGGTATCGGGGAGCTGGTGGGTGGTTCGCAACGTGAGGAACGGCTCGACAAGCTGGAAGAGCGGATGAAGGACATGCATATTCCTACCGAAGAGATGTGGTGGTACCTGGATACCCGTCGTTTCGGAAGCGTGCCGCATGCGGGTTTCGGCCTGGGCTTCGAGCGGATGATGTTGTTTGTAACGGGGATGACGAATATCCGCGATGTGATCGCGTTCCCGCGGACGCCCAAGAGCGCGGAGTTCTAAGGACCCGGAAAATGTTTTAACTTCCTCTAAAATTTATCCTATCATGGCAATCCCCGTAGTCGATCTCGCCGAATTCTCCGGCACGCCGCAGCAAAAGGCTGCCTTTGTTTCCGCCCTCGGACACGCTTATGAAGAGGTTGGATTTGTAGCGGTGAAAAACCATGGGATCCCTGCAGGGATTGTCGAGGCAATGTACACCTGCGCCAAGGCTTTTTTCGCGTTGCCGCAAGAAGTAAAAAACAAATACGAGATCCCCGGCTTGGCCGGTCAGCGCGGTTATACCTCCTTCGGGAGAGAACACGCCAAAGGGAGCACGGCGCCCGATCTTAAAGAATTCTTTCAGTTCGGTCAGACCGTCACGGACAACGATCCGGTCAAAGCAGAGTATCCCGACAATGTGGAAGTCGGTGAACTGCCGTCCTTCAGCCCGGTCTTTGTGGAAGCTTACCGCTCTTTCGAGAATTCCGGGTTGAAGTTGCTCCAGGCCATCGCGATCTTCCTGGGTCTCGATGAAGCCTATTTCGACCGCTGGGTCCACAATGGGAACTCCATCCTCCGGGCGATCCATTATCCGCCCATCACACAGGAACCTAAGTCAGCCATCCGCGCCGAACAGCACGAGGATATCAACCTGATCACTTTATTAGTAGGCGCCTCGGCCGATGGGCTGGAAATCCTCAATAAACAGAACCAGTGGGTACCCGTGACCTCGCTTCCCGAGCAAATTGTTGTGAATGTGGGCGATATGCTGCAACGGTTGACCAATAACCGGCTCAAGTCCACGACCCACCGGGTCGTGAACCCACCCCGCGAGCTGTGGGGGTCGCCACGTTTTTCGATCCCCTTCTTTCTCCATCCCAAAAGCGAAATGAGCCTGGCCTGTCTGCGCAGCTGTGTCGATACGGCGCATCCCAGGGCGTATCCCGACGCCACCGCCGGAGCGTATCTCGACGAACGGCTCCGGGAGATCGGGCTTAAAAAATAGACGCGCCCGCGCCCGGCCCGCATCATCACCCGCCGCAGGCGTCATCTCGCACTGCCCGTATCACCACCCGCCGCCGCCTTTTGGATGCCCTAAGCCGCCATTCGGCCTTTTTTTCAGCCATTCGTCCAATCATCAAAAAATATTTTTCCAATCCGTACCCTTACCGAATGCATTGATTTTGTATTCATTGTGTCGGGACTCGCCTTCCTGCCCATCAAAAATACCTACTTTAAAATAGTACTGTGTGTTGCATAGTACTTAAAATCTACATACCTTTGGATTGTCAAGTCAAAGCAAACCCTATTGGTTTGCCTGCTGATCCAAAAATCTCAGCGTATGAATATCGAGAATACCCAGAGCCAAATGCGAAAAGGAATACTGGAGTTTTGCATTCTCTCAGTAATCAGGCGCGGGGAAGCTTACCCATCCGACATCGTGGAAGAGATGAAGGCTGCCAACCTGAACATTCTGGAAGGTACCCTTTACCCGTTGCTGACCCGGCTTAAAAATGCAGACATGTTAACCTATCGTTGGGTAGAAAGCAATTCCGGGCCGCCAAGAAAATATTTTTCGCTGACTCCCAAAGGTGAAGCCTTTTACGGGGAGCTCGAAGCCACCTGGACCGAACTCGCAAATGCCGTTCATTCCCTGACCAACCACAAGCACTAACAATCAACCCACTCAACCTTCAAATACACTAACAATGAAAAAGATCATCAACATAAACTTTCATAGTCGGGTGACCCCTATCGAGGAGACCGCCTATGAGATACTGCAGCAGTATATCGCCAGTCTGCGCAGGTATTTTGCGAATGAGGAGGGGAGAGACGAGATCATCAGCGACATAGAGAACAGGTTTGCCGAGCTTTTCTCCGAAACCCTGAAAAAAGGGGCTCCTTGTATCACCGATGCCGACGTCAATGCCATCATCGCCAGCATGGGCCGGCCCGAGGAATTCGAGGGCGAAGAGGCTGAGCCTGCTTCCGCCGCCGCAGGCGCAAGAGCCACGGGTGCTACAGGTGGCGCCGGTACGGGGAGCGCCGGTACGGGGAGCGCTGGCGGACACCAGCAGAACTGGCAATATGCCAATGAACCACACCGGCTTTACCGCGCCGGAAACGACAAGATCCTCGGTGGGGTTTGCGCCGGACTCGCCAACTACCTGAAGATCGACCCCGCCATCGTTCGGATCATCTTCGTGCTGCTTTGCACGGGCTGGGGCGCCGGTTTCCTGATGTACATCGTCCTTTGGATGATCCTTCCTACAAAGGATCTGCCGCCGACGGTCCGCAAACGGCTGTATCGTAATCCGGACGGCCGGGTGATCGGCGGCGTGGCGAGCGGTATTGCTGCCTATTTTCATATCGAAGTCTGGATCCCGCGGTTGATCTTTTGTGCACCGTTGATCCTGGGTATTGTCGCGTCGTTCGCCAATCACGCCGTGTTCCCCTGGAGACATTGGGACGTGCCGGCCTTCTTCACCGGCGGATTTGGCGGCAGCCTGTTCATCACTTATATCGTGTTATGGATCGTCCTGCCGGAAGCCGTGTCGGCCTCCGACAAGCTGGAGATGCGCGGTGAAAAAGTAGATCTGGAGTCCATTAAGAATACCATCAAAAGCGATCTGGAAAGTTTTAAGGGCCGCGCCACGGAGATGGGGACGGAGATGCGTGAGCGTTTCCAGGACATGGGAAGCCAGATGCGTCAGAGCGCCCAGACCTGGGGTACGGAGGCCGGACCGGCCATCCGCCGTACCACCAATAGTTTTGGCCATGCCGTCGGCGTATTGTTCAAGGCCTTCTTTCTCTTCATCGCCGGCATTATCGCCTTCGCGCTGATCATGGTACTCGCCGGGTTAGCCTTTCGCGGCGGCGGCATCCTGCATCTGAAGGCGTTTATACTGGAAGGGTTCTGGCAGAACTTTCTGGCCTGGTCCGCCTTTTTCCTCTTCCTGGTGATACCTGTCATCGCGTTGCTTACCTGGTTGATCCGCCGCATCTCGGGTACACGTTCGCGTAGTCATTATCTGGGCTATACGTTCGCCACCCTTTGGGTCATCGGCTTGTTCGCCACGATAACCCTCTGCGGTATGGTCCTCAACAATTTCCGGTCACAGCAGCATGTTGAGGAGGCCGTCGAGGTAGCCCAGCCAAACGGCGGGAAGCTGCTGGTACGCACCTTGCAGCCGATCAACCGGTACGACGATACGGATTGGTGGTTTGACATCGATATGGGTCGTGACTTTCCCTTCTATAACCTCAGCGAAGACAGCATCCTGCTGACGACAGTTCGGGTACGGGTGTTGAAGAGTGACGACTCCGCCTATCATGTAAATCTCGTCAAGTTAAGCCGTGGCAGCAGCGGGGCTTCGGCCCGGGACCTGGCCAGCGAGATCCGGTTTCGTGTCGACCAGCAGGATAGCCTGTTGAACCTGCCCCAGGGTTTTGCCATTGCCCGCGGCGACAAATTCCGGAACCAGCGGGTTTTGGTCCAGATCTTTGTGCCGGTAGGCAAGCGGATACAGATCGGTTCGAGCGTAGAGGACTACAAATGGTTTTCGATCAATCCCGGCCGGCGTCATATCCATTGGGATGACGGCGACCACGACGAGGATTGGAATGTTAACTGGGATGATGACCTCAGCGATGCCAACTCCTATCCCTGGATCGGCAATGTCGAGTACCGGATGACCGCCACCGGGCTCGTACGGACCGACAAAAAGAGCGTCTCCAGGGATGAAAACAAAAACTATAAGAACGAAGACCATAACCGCAAGGACAAAAATGATGATGAGAACGATGACGACGACCCCGGTTACAAGTCTTCCAAGCCCGCTCCCGCACCGGCGCCGGCCAAACCCGACAATGGCGGGTACCGGTACAAGGGTCCCGGAAGCCATAGCGCTGATTCGACAGCAGTAAAGAAGACGGCGATGCGGATGAGGACCGAGACAAATCTGTTGAACGTACTCGATAGAGTATAGGGGTGCATGCCCCAACAACCTTCGTTGGTTGAAGTTGGAACATCCGCCTTCCGGTTCTCCGGAGGACGATTTTTGAGCCCCCTTTTCGGGGGCTCTGCTTTTTTGTCCTTTTTGGCGCCTTCGCCCAAAACCATACCTTTGCCCCGCTTTGATTTTGCCGCCTGGGGCCGTCCTGAAAAAAATCGGCCCGGCGGCAAAACGGCTAATGATGGGAGACCTTCGGCTCGAGCCACCGGCTCGACCCTTGGTCGCAACCATCGCTGCGCTTGGTTGTAGCCAACGGACCTGTGGTCCGTTATAAAAAAAATCATATGAAGCAAACTCCTTTTACATCTTTCCACATTGGGCTCGGGGCGAAAATGGTAGACTTCGCGGGTTACAACATGCCCGTGAGCTACACCGGCATCAACGATGAACATTTGGCCGTCCGCAATAACGCCGGCGTTTTCGACGTCAGCCACATGGGGGAATTCATCGTAAAAGGAGAACATGCCCTGGACCTCATCCAGCGGGTGACGACCAATGATGCAGCCAGGCTCACCAAAGGAAAGGCGCAATATAGCTCGCTGACCAATGACAAAGGCGGTATCGTCGACGACCTGCTGGTCTACTGTCTGGAAGAGAACAAAGCCTATATGCTGGTCGTCAACGCTTCCAATATCGAAAAGGATTGGAAATGGATCTCCCAGCACAACACCCAAAAGGCCGAACTGCATAATATCTCCGACAAGACCTGCTTGCTGGCCATCCAGGGACCCAATGCGAACAAGCTGATGCAGGCGCTCACCGACATCGACATCCTGAATCTCACCTATTATACCTTTGCCAAGGGCAAATTCGCAGGTGTCGACAATGTGCTTATCAGCGCTACCGGCTACACAGGCGCGGGCGGTATCGAGATCTATTTCGAAGACAAGGACGGCGCCGCGGCGACCATCTGGAATAAGCTCTTCGAGGTCGGCGGTCCGCAGGGACTCAAGCCCATCGGACTCGGCGCCAGGGATACGCTTAGACTTGAAATGGGTTATTGCCTATATGGCAATGATATTGACGATACTACTTCACCTTTGGAGGCAGGACTCGGCTGGATCACGAAGTTCACGTCTGGCAAGGATTTCACGGCACGGACGATCCTCGAGCAGCAAAAGGCGGCGGGTGTAAACCAAAAGCTTGTCGGTTTCGAGATGGTAGAAAAGGGCATCCCGCGTCATGACTATGAGATCAAGGATTTTTCCGGCGCGACCATCGGCCGGGTGACCTCGGGAACCCAGAGCCCTTCGCTGGGGAAGGCGATCGGCATAGGCTATGTACGGCCGGCGTTCTCTCACATCGACTCGAAGATCTATATCAAAGTGCGGGATAAGCTTTTGCAGGCCAGGGTGGTGAAGTTCCCGTTTGCCTAAGCCGCGGTACGTAAAAGCCAGGCTGCCGCACAATTTGGAATGATTTTTTCTTGCTAAGATCATCATCCAACACCTTATTGATGCCAACCATTCATTTAACGACCTTTGTCGCAGCCCCTCCTGAACGCGTATTTGACCTTGCCCGGAGCATTGACCTGCACCGAAAATCAATGGCCCATACCGCGGAAGAAGCCATTGCCGGCACCACTTCCGGGCTCATCGGCCTGGACGAGACCGTGACCTGGAAGGCAAAACACCTGATGAAAACGCGAGTGCTAAAATCCAGGATCACTGCCATGGATCGCCCGCTCTCTTTTACGGATGAGATGGTGAGTGGAGATTTCAAAAGCATAAAACACGAGCATCATTTCAAGCGCATCGAGAATGGCACGCTGTTGATCGATCTCTTTAATTTCGAAACACCTTATGGTGGTTTGGGCAAACTCGTCAATCACCTCTATCTTATCCGGTACATGAAGGGCCTGCTGGATATCCGCAATCAGGCGATCAAGGAATATGCGGAGAGCGATAAATGGAAGTTCATTTTGGAGAAATAGAGCCGACGCAGTTCCGTCCGAACCATTATTTTTGCGGCTAGTTTATTATGTCTACTTCCAAACCGCCCTTACATACGGCTTTGTCCCCGGCCTTGTTGCATTTGTATGATGTAAACCATGCCATTGTAGTGATCATCGATGTTCTCAGAGCCACCTCCACCATCGCTACCGCCCTTTATAACGGAGCAAAATGTGTTATCCCCGTAGACAGCGTCGCCAAGTGTATCGAGCTCGGCAGACAGATCGACGGGATCACGGCAGGCGAGAGGGACGGGATGATCGCCGAGGGTCTGCAACATGGCAATTCCCCTTTTGAATATCCCCGCGAATTCATCGGCGGCCGGACGCTGGTACTGACGACAACCAACGGTACCAAGCTCCTGCATATGGCGCTGGACCGGGGTGCCGGCCAGATCATCACCGGATCGTTCCCGAATCTCAAAGCCGTTTGCGACTATCTTATAGCTCAAAATCAACCTGTTGTGTTGGGATGTGCCGCCTGGAAGGACCGGGTGAATCTCGAAGACATGCTTTTTGCGGGAGCGGTGATCGACCAGGTCAAAGAACATTTTTCCTTCAACTGCGACTCCTCCCGGATTGCCGAGACCGTCTACCAGGATGGCCGGAATGATCTTTTTGGCTTTATGCAGACCAAAAATGCCTCTCATTATCACCGCCTCATGGGTTATGGGCTGGAAAAGGATATCCGGTATTGTCTTACAACCGATGTCGCTCCGGTTTTGCCACTTTACGAAAACGGCAAGTTGGTTGTCCTCTGATGATTGGACACCTTCGGCCGAAAGGCTTCCAGCCTTTCCTTGCCTCACGCCCGCCGAGGCCTGTTTACGCGATCCGGCTTTCCTCATTTCGTAAACACCGGCCCATGGTTCCATGTAATTTTGCCGCGCTAAGTCGCGGGCTCCATTTCCCCGACATACCGCAGTGAAAAAGAACAACCTCCATATCGCCCTGGTTGGCAACCCGAACAGCGGGAAGAGCTCGCTCTTCAATGCGCTCACAGGGCTGAACCAGAAGGTCGGCAACTTCCCCGGGGTTACCGTCGACAAAAAGACCGGGTCCTCTACCCTCAGTGCGGGTCTCTCCGTCAACATCGTAGATCTCCCCGGTACCTATAGTCTCTACCCCAAACGAGCCGATGAATGGGTTACCTATAAGGTCTTACTCAACCAGGACCCTAGCGTGCGGGCCGATATGGTCGTTCTGCTGGTGGATGCCAGCAATCTCAAACGGAATCTGCTGTTCTGTTCGCAGATCATCGATCTGAAAATCCCGGTGGTCGTAGCCCTGACCATGATGGATCTTGCGGCCCAGAAAGGCATCGAGATCGACGTCGACGGGCTCGAGCGGGAGCTGGGCATCCCGGTGGTGGCAGTAAACCCCCGAAAGAATAAAGGCATCCCGCAGCTCAAAAAGGTCGTCGAGCTTCGTGCCCGTCAGCTTAACCTGGCGCCGCCGCGGGCTTTTATCGCCAACAATGCCCTGGCGGGCGGCGCCATCCAGGACGTCAAAAAGCTTTTCCCCGAGATAAGCGATTATACCGCTATCCACTATCTGATCAACCATGAGCATTTTGACCTCCCGGAGGAGCGTCAGGGCCAAATCGAGTCCATAGAAGCCACACATAATTTCAACCATACCCGCATCCAGGCCGACGAGATCCTGCAACGGTACGCCCGGATCCGGCAGATCATGAAGCATACGGTCGCCGAGCCCGATCCGCTGGAAAAGACGTTGTTTACCGAAAAGCTCGACAACCTTTTCCTCGACCGAACCTGGGGCTATATCATCCTGCTGGGTGTCCTGTTCCTGCTTTTCCAAAGCGTCTTTTGGATTGCGCAGTATCCCATGGACGCCATCGACTGGCTCTTCTCCCGATTGGGCGGCACGCTCGGACACTGGCTGCCAGGGGCCTGGTGGAGCGATCTGTTGATCAACGGGTTGCTCGCGGGGCTTAGCGGTATCCTGGTCTTCGTACCCCAGATCATGATCCTATTCGGGCTGATCACCGTTCTCGAGGATACGGGTTATATGGCCCGGATAAGCTTTCTCACGGACAAGCTGATGCGCAAGGTGGGGCTCAACGGGAAGAGCGTGATGCCGATGATCAGTGGTTTTGCCTGTGCCGTACCCGCCATCATGAGCGCCCGGAATATCGAGAACCGAAAGGAGCGGCTTTTAACCATTCTGATCACACCATTGATGAGCTGCAGCGCCCGGCTGCCGGTATATACCATGCTGATCGCGCTGGTGATCCCTCGTCATGATGTCCTCGGCATCTTCAGCCTCCAGGGGCTGGTGATGATGGGTTTGTATATGCTCGGATTGGTGATGGCGATGGTTGTGAGCTATGTGGCAAAATGGTTCATCCATCTCAAAGAAAAGAGCTTTTTTATCCTGGAGCTTCCGATCTATCGGGCGCCCCGCTGGAATAATGTCGTCGTAACCATGATCAATAAGGCCCGCATCTTCGTCGTGGATGCCGGGAAGGTCATCATGGTCATCAGCCTGATCCTCTGGGCACTGAGCTCCTTCGGGCCACCCCGGCGTTCGGAAGTGGCGGCGCGGTTCGACCGGGAGATGCAACAGCACCCCGCCCGGACGGCCGACCTCCAAAAAGAAAAAAGCGCTTCGCTGCTCGAGAACTCCTATGCCGGCGTGCTGGGCAAGGTCGTGGAGCCGGTGATCCGGCCGCTGGGTTATGACTGGAAGATCGACATCGCGGTTATCACTTCGTTTGCTGCGCGCGAGGTCTTCGTTGGCACGATGGCCACCCTCTATAGTGTGGAAGGCGGGAAGGATGCCGACCAGCAGACGCTCCGGCAACGCATGGCTTCGGCCCGCCGCGAGGACGGAACACCGGTGTATACGCTGGCCAGCGGCGTGAGCCTGATGATCTTCTATGTCCTGGCGATGCAGTGTATGAGTACGCTGGCCGTAGTGCGGCGGGAGACACGGAGCTGGAAATGGCCCGCTATCCAGCTGGTGTATATGACAGGCCTGGCGTATGTGATGAGCCTGATCGCTTATCAGCTGCTGAGTTAAATCACTCCCAATCCTTTTAATTCCTCCTTGAACAGCTCCGGCGTCCGGAAATGGATGACGACGAATCCCAGGGCACGCGCCGGAAGGACATTGCGGATATTGTCGTCGACATAGATCGCATGTTTCGGGTCGATATCGAACCGCTTGATGAGCAGCTCATAGATCTCCAGAAAGGGTTTGCGGATCTTTTCTTCGCCCGAGACCAGCCGCCCGTCAAACCAATGCAGGAAGTCATATAGCTCCAGGGCCACGGGGAAGGTCTCGGCGCTCCAGTTCGTCAGGGCGTACAGCTTAAGATTCGTGTGGTATTTCAGCTGACGGAAGATCTCGACGGTCTCATGGATCGGGCCGCCCAGCATCTCCTGCCAACGACCGTAATAGGCGCGGATAGAGGCTTCGTGTTCAGGGAATTTCCTGACGAGGAGTTCGGTTCCTTCCCGCAGGCTGCGGCCTTCATCCTGTTGTTCGTTCCAGTCCGCTGTGCACACGGTGGAAAGGAACCAGCGACGTTCTTCGTCGTTGGGGAAGATCTTGTTATAGAGATACTCGGGGTTCCAATCGATGAGGACGCCGCCGAGGTCGAAGACAAGGGTGTCTATTTTCATGATGAGTTAATGTTTTTCCAAAGGAATCATGCAGTCGGCTATGCCTCGTGTCATGTTTATATTTTCATTAAGCGTTCCGCCGCATTTTCAAGTGTCTCTTCCTTTTTTGCGAAACAAAAGCGGATGACGTGATCGTCTTTTTCTTCCTGATAGAACGCGCTTACGGGGATCGCAGCCACGCCATACTCTTTGGTGATGCGGATCGCGAAATCCTTATCCGGCTCGTCGCTGATCCGGTCATAGCGATAGAGCTGGAAATAGCTGCCATAAGAGGGTAGGGGGGTGAATTTGGTTCCCGCCATCAGCCGGGCGAAAAAGTCGCGTTTTTTCTGCAGAAAGGCGCCGAGCGACAGATACGTTTCTTTGTCCTTCAAATAGGTAGCAAGGGCCACCTGGCTCGGCGTGTGGCAGCTGAAGCAGTTGAACTGGTGGACTTTGCGAAATTCCTTTGTGAACTCGGGTGATGAAACGCTATAGCCCAGTTTCCAGCCGGTGCAATGGTAGACCTTTCCAAAAGAAAATGAGACGAAGCTTCTTTCCAGCAGATCGGGATAACGCAGGATCGAGCTATGGGGAATTTCGTCGAAGATCAGGTGTTCATAGACTTCGTCCGAGTGGATGAGGATGCGGGTGTCTTTCACGATCTCCTGCAGCTGCCTCATGTCCTCCGGCCTGAGGATGGCGCCGGTGGGGTTGTGGGGAGTGTTCAGGAGGATCATCCGGGTCTTCGGCGTGATCTTCCGGCGTACGAGCTCCCAATCGACCCGGTAATCGGGGAACTGCAGATCGATCCGGACGGGTATGGCTCCGTTGATCCCGATATTGGGAATATAGCTGTCGTAGGCAGGCTCGAATACGATGACCTCATCGCCGGGCCGCAGGACGGTGGTCAGGGCGGTATAGATCGCGTAGGTCCCGCCGGGGGTAATGGTGATCTGGGTATCGGGGTTTATCCTTGTCTCGTAGAGACTCTCGATCTTTTCGGCGAGTGTTTCGAGGAGTGGTTTGTAGCCATTCATGTGCGCGTACTGGTTATAGCCATCGCGCATGGCCTGGCTGACGAGTCCCGTGAGCTTTTCGCTCATGGGGAAGTCGGGGAAGCCCTGACCGAGATTCACGGCGCCCAGCTCCGCGGCCAGCGAGCTCATAACGGTGAAGATGGTGGTTCCGACGTCGGGCAATTTACTAACAATACCGGGAGTGGGCATAGATTGCTATTTGATGCTAACGTTTTCCGGCCGTACAAGGGTCTCGCCATGAATACGGAGATAGACCTGGGCGACTGTAATGACGTCTTTTTGGCAATAGGTGACGATGCGGGGCAGGTCTTTTTGGTTCCAGTAGATCTCGCCTACCTGGCTGCCGTCGATATCGTCTTTGGGTGTCGGCACCCCAAGCGTATGGGCCAGCAGGTTCAGCGAGATGAAGTTCTTGTATTCGCCAAACTTCCACAGCTCCATCGTATCGATATGCGGGACTTCCCAGGGTTTCTTACCCGAAAGGTTGAGAACGGAGGGGATCTTCATGCCGTGGATGATCATGCGTCTGCAGAGATAGGGAAAATCGAAATCTTTGCCATTGTGGGCGCAGAGATATTTCTGGCCTTCCGATCCCCACTTGTGCAGCAGCTCGTAAAACTGCAGCAGCAATTCTTTCTCATCGTCGCCGGCGAAGGATTTGAGGGAGAGCTTGCGGTCGGTGGGCGGGCCGGAGAGCACGCCGCAGCTGATGCAGATCACCTTGCCGAATTCTGCGTAGATAGCTGCCCTGCCATAGAGCTCTTCCGGGGTCACCGGCGCTTTATCGCGGTTAAGCCCTTCGGCCTTATGACGCCACAGTTCCTGCCACGGTTCCGGCACTTCGTTGAAGTCGGAATACTGCGACACGGTTTCTATATCCAGGAAGAGGATGGTATGCAATGGATAGGGAGACATGGCAACGTTCGGCGGTTATGCGCCTTCCCTAAAGATACTGATCTCCTTTATTCCGTTTCACTTCGGCGACATATTCTTTGATCTCCTGTTCTTTATCCCGATGGCAGATCAGGAGAACGTCCGAGGTGTCCACCACGATGAATTTGTCTAGCCCCTGTAAGACCACCAGTTTGTCGTTGGGGGCATGGACCATGCAACGGCTGGCGTCGATCACGATCACGTTGTCGCCGGCGACGGCATTTTCCAGATAGTCTTTCTCCAGGTTTTCGTAGGCGCTGTTCCAGGTGCCCAGATCGCTCCACCCGAAAGAGGAAGGGATAAGATAGACGTTGTCCGCCTTTTCCATGATACCGAAGTCGATGGAGATGTTCGTACACAGCGGATAGATGCCGTGCAGCGCTTCCTTCTCTTCCGTGGTATTGAACTTTTCTTTCTCTGCGGCGAAGACATCGTACATCTCGGGCAGGTATTTCTCGAAGGCCTGGATGATGTTCTTCACCTGCCAGACGAAGATACCTGCATTCCACAGGAAGTCGCCGCTTGCGAGGAAGGTCTTGGCCAGCTCCAGGTTGGGTTTTTCGGTAAAGGTCTTGACCTTATAGACATTGTCGGACACCGAATGCTGTTCGTACTGGATATAGCCATAGCCCGTATTGGGATACGTCGGCTTGATGCCCAGGGTGATGAAGGCATTGTGTTTACCCACGAAGCTAAGTGCCTCGAGACAAACTTTCACGAACGCCGTAGGGTCAAGGATGAGATGGTCGCTGGGAGCGACGATCAGGGACGCCTTGGGGTCGAGCTGTTGTAGTTTAAAGGAGATGTATGCGATGCAGGGGGCGGTGTTCTTTCTCGACGGCTCGCCCAGGATGTTCTCTTTACGGAGCAAAGGCAGCTGTTCGTGAACGATCTCGGAGTATTCCTGCGAGGTCACCACATAGATGTTCTCTGCCGGTATGAAGGTGGAGAACCGCTCGAATGTCCATTGGATAAGCGTCTTGCCGGTGTTCAGAATGTCCAGAAACTGTTTGGGAAAATCCTGACGGCTCATCGGCCAGAAACGGCTGCCGATACCTCCGGCCATGATCACGACGTAATGATGTTTGTTCATACTATTATATTATTCCTTCCCGGATGAGGTTGTTAAGGTCTATAAATCCAAGATACCGGCGACCGCTGGTGACGACCAGCCGGGTGATGTCGTGGACGCGCATCAGGTCCAGGGCTTCTATGGCAAGGGCATCCGCTTCAACAGTTTTAGGGTTGGAGGTCATGATATCGCTGGCTTTGAGGCCTGCTTTTATGCCCTCCCGTTCCAACAGTCTACGAAGATCGCCATCCGTAATGATGCCAAGCAGCAGGCCATCGCCGTCGGTGACGGCGGCGGCCCCGAGGCGTTTCGAGGTGATCTCGATGATCACTTCTTTCAACGCGGTGTCGGGGGCGACTTTGGGACATTCGTTATGCACGTACACATCTTGTACGCGCAGGTACAATTTTTTCCCCAGGGTTCCACCCGGATGAAAACGGGCAAAGTCTGCGCTGTCGAAACCACGCATTTCCATGAGCGTGATCGCCAGGGCGTCGCCCATGACCATCTGCACCGTCGTACTGCTGGTGGGCGCCAGATTGTTCATACAAGCCTCCTGGTCGATGGTCGTATTCAGCACGATATCCGATTGCGTAGCGAGTACCGACTGCAAATTTCCGACCACACTTATCAGCGGATTGCCAAAACCACGAATTAAAGAAAGCAAAACTTTGATCTCCGGGCTTTCACCGCTTTTGCTCAGAAGCAATACCACGTCTTGTTCCTGGACCATGCCCAGGTCGCCGTGGATCGCGTCGGCGGCATGGAGGAAGACTGCGGGGGTGCCGGTAGAGTTAAAGGTGGCTACGATCTTTTGGGCTATGATGGCGCTTTTGCCGATGCCGCTAACGACGACCCGGCCCTTGCAGGCGAAGATTAGCTCGACCGCCTTCTCGAAAGCGCCATCGAGCATATGTTCCAGGGCTGCCACGGAAGCCGCCTCTTTACGGACGATATCCTTTGCTATTCCGATGATATTGGTGCCCTTATTCATGTGCCGATTCCCTTTCGCGGTTTTAAGTTCGCAAACCTACGTCAATTCGAACAAACTCACACCCTTTGCGTCTCTTTCAGGCGAGCCCTTAAGGGTTTTATAGAACAATGTTGGGTGCTGTCCTACAGGGTGTTGATTTATAGTCGTTTATCCGCCCCTTATTTTAGCCTTACACATTACAAGTTTTCAAATGTTATTAAAACGACTCGGAACTTTAACAATTGACCCCTACCGTCTTCCCCTCTTTTTGTGTAACTTCGCCAACCCTTAAATGTAGACCGGGGGTCCCCGTGTCTAACATCTGATGTCAGCCTTCAGCCGGGGGATTCTGCCGGCTGTTTCACTCTTGCCAGGGAACACAAGGGCTCCCATAGATCAGATAACAAGTGAGGAAGAAAATTTTTGAGCATGGCAACAACCGAAACAAAAAAAACTACCGCTAGAAAAATCAAGGCCGCTAGTAGCAAAACCGCTATAAAAGCACAAACCAAACAAAATATGTCTCTGCTGGCTCATCTGCAGGAGCATTTTGGTTTTGACGCCTTCAAAGGCAATCAGGAGAAGATCATCCAAAGTCTATTATCGGGTAAAGACACTTTCGTCATCATGCCTACGGGCGGTGGCAAGAGTCTTTGCTATCAGCTGCCCGCCATCATCAGCGAGGGCGTCGCCATCATCGTCAGTCCCTTGATCGCGCTGATGAAGAACCAGGTCGACCTCGTGCGCAGCTACAGCAGCAAAGATAGTGTCGCGCATTTCCTCAACTCCACGCTCAGCAAAAAGCAGATCCGCGAGGTGCACGAAGACCTGCTGAACGGGCACACCAAGATGTTATATGTCGCGCCCGAGACGCTCACCAAGCAGGAGAATATGGAGTTCTTCAGCGATCTCAAGATCTCCTTTTTTGCGGTCGACGAAGCACACTGTATCTCGGAATGGGGTCATGACTTCCGGCCGGAATATCGCCGGTTACGCGAGATGATGATCCAGATCAACCCCGACATACCGGTGATCGCATTGACGGCCACGGCAACGCCGAAGGTAAAAAGCGATATCGTTAAAAACCTGGGTCTTCGCGAGCCGAATGTCTTTATCTCGTCCTTCAACCGGCCCAATCTCTATTACGAGATCCAACCCAAGGTCAAAAAGGATCAGACCATCAAGAGTATCGTAAAGTATATCGTTCAGCAAAAAGGCAAGAGCGGCATCATCTATACCCTCAACCGTAAGACCACGGAAGAGCTGGCGGATATGCTGGTGGCCAATGGCATCAAGGCCGTGGCTTATCATGCCGGGCTGGATGGGAAATTGCGCGCGGAACGCCAGGATCTGTTTTTAAATGAAGACGTTCAGGTCATCGTCGCCACCATCGCCTTTGGTATGGGGATCGACAAACCCGACATTCGGTTCGTCATCCACTTCAATATTCCAAAGTCCATCGAGAACTATTACCAGGAGACCGGTCGTGCCGGCCGCGATGGACTGGAAGGTAATTGTATCCTCTACTATTCCCACAAGGACGTCGCCAAGCTGGAGCATCTGATGAAGGACAAGCCGCTGAGCGAACGCGAGGTTGGCGCGCAGCTTATTAATGAGATGGTTGGTTATGCAGAGACGGGTGTATGTCGACGCAAGGTGTTGATGAGTTATTTTGGCGAAGAGTATACCACCCAAAATTGTGGGGTCTGTGATAACTGTCTGCACCCGAAAGAAAGGATCGAAGCCCGCGACCATGCGGTGAAGGTTTTGAAAACCGTTAGGACGCTGGATGAACGATTTGCCACGGCCTATGTCATCAACATTCTTATAGGCAAGCTGACGCCGCAGATCCAGATGTTCCGTCACGAAGGCATCGCCGAGTTCGGCATCGGAAAAGAAGACCCCGAACATTTCTGGAATTCGTTGATCCGGCAGCTTTTGCTGGAAGACCTGCTGAAAAAAGACATCGAGGAATATGGGCTGTTGAAGCTCACGAAGAAAGGCGAGGATTTTCTGAAGAAACCGCGTTCGTTCAAGATCATCCTCAACAATCTTTTCGAAGAGGCCAACGCCGACGACGAAGAGGAGAACTCCGAGACGGGCGGTACCGCTTCGACCGACGAAAAGTTGTTCGGCCTGCTAAAGGATTTGCGGCAAAAAGAAGCAAAAAAGAAGGCGCTGCCGCCGTTCGTGATCTTCCTGGAGACTTCGTTGCAGGATATGGCCACCCTCTACCCCACGACGACGCTGGAGCTGGAAAAATGCCAGGGCGTCAGCAAGGGTAAGGCGTTGCGGTATGGGAAGCCCTTTATTGAACTGATTGCCCGGTATGTCGAGGAGAACAATATCGAGAAGCCCGACGACTTCATCATGAAGAGCGTGGTCAATAAGAGCGTCAACAAGGTATATATCATCCAGCAGGTCGATAAGAAGATCCCGCTCGAGACTATAGCCAAAAACAAAGACCTGCGGCTCGATGCCTTACTCGAGGACATGGAGACCATTGCCGCCAGCGGGACTAAGCTCAACCTCGACTATGCCGTCGACGAGATGCTGGATGAATACGAGCAGGACGAGATCATCGACTATTTCAAGAGCTGTGAGACCAGCAGTCTGCAGGTAGCCCAGCAGGAGCTTTCCGAGGGCAATTTTACCTGGGAGCAGCTTAAGCTCATGCGGATCAAGTTTTTGAGCGAGTACGGTATGTAGGGCCCGCGCGGTTTTTGTCGGTGCTGCGTCCCGCCCGGATAGACCCGAAACGATAGGTTTTTTCGCGGATTTCCAAGGTTTTATTTCTTATTTCCCGCTGGAAATCCTATTTTTGCCACCCGATCGAAATTTCCGGCTGTACCTGGTTAATTCCCGAAGCCGCGTTTCTCGATTGGCAGATAAATGGTGCGGTAGCTCAGTCGGTAGAGCAAAGGACTGAAAATCCTTGTGTCGGCGGTTCGATCCCGCCCCACACCACG
>JAICXX010000038.1 GCA_025934485.1 Chitinophagaceae bacterium | reverse complement strand
CCGACATTACCGGTAAGCGTAAGCAACGCATCCTTGGTCTGGTTCAAACAGAACTGCATCGAGGCCGGACTCACCGACCCGCCCACCGATTTTGGATCGACCTCGACCAGCGCCGGCGCAGCCGTATCGATAGCACACGACTCTCCATTCTGGACCAGCGCCCGGAATAGGGTCGTGTCTGTAAGATTGGTGGCCGTATACGTATAGGTAGTATCACCGACTGCCGTATAGGTGGCGCCATTGTTGGTGGAAGCCAGCCAGGTCAGGACACTCCCCCGTGCACCGGTGAGCGTAAGCGTCGCGGAGTTCGTACCCGTACAAACCTCGGTCCCGCCGGCGAGCGCCCCCCCAATGGTAGGCAACGCCGTGATCACCGGCAGCGCAGCCGTCAGGTTGGCACAGCTGTTCTTTTCATTCGCCGTCACCGTACCCGGATCGGTACCTACCTTGACCTGCATCACACTGCTGTCCGCCCCGGAGACGATGCTCCAGTCAGGCGGTACCTGCCACTGATAAGTGGTAGAACCGCCAAGCGCCGGAACGGAATAGGTCAGCGTGATACCCTGACACGCGACCGAATCCCCGTTGATCAGCAACCCGCCGCAGATATTCCGCAACGCGATATACGAATAGGCAAAATGGCCGCCGGGAACACAGTTGTCCGTTTCGAAGGTCAGCGACACCGTCCTCCCGCGAAAAGGTCCCAGATCGAAGGTGACCTCCGTCCATTTCTTCGCCCATACATCGTACAGATGAGGCGCATTCGGGCCGCCGCCGTTGGGATTGGGATTGGGCGAAGGGAGCCTGCTGGGATAAAAACCCGCCGCCTTGGCCGCAGCCGAATCCAGCAACGCCCCGATATTCTGCCTCGAGCCATACGTCGGCAGAAAATAGGAAGGGGAAGCACAGGTTATAACGCTATCCCCCACCTTCAAAGTCGCTTTGAATAACGGCTGCTCATTGCTGTTATGCGTACCATTCTCCAGCACCATGGCATACGCATACGTCATCGTATACGGTTCCGTGGTTGGACCCGGCGGCACATTGATCAGATAGCTTACCCCCCGAACATACCCACCCCCCGACGAACCATCGGAGTTGTGCGTGATCGAGGTCGACCCCAGCTTGATCGTCTGCCGGTACTGATAACTATTGACCTTGGGAATTGTAGGAAAATTACCATAAGGATCGGTGGAATTCGCCGTAATGATCTGGATCCCGTTCACACTCGGCAAATTGTATTCCTGGATCGCCCGTACCCCGATGGTCCCGTTTGGCGCCCCCTGTGAGGAATCATAGTAAAGCACCGTCGAGGCCGGATTGCCGTTTATGTTGTTGCCCGTATATGCCTCCCAATGCGTAAGATTGCCGAACGACCAGTCGTTGTTCAACGGACAAGCCTGGTTCTGCGCCACGGCGACATGAGAGATAAGCAAGGCGATGGCAGGTAAAAAATTCTTCATCGGGCGCATTTCTACGAAATATTACGAAGGAATATACACCAGAGTTGACTCAACCGTGAGTTATTTTTTACAATTCAGGGGGCCAAAACGGCTTTTTTGTGCACAATACACTGATTCTCTGAGTTTACCACCCTCCCTGTAACCCAAGTTTCAACGCTTTTTGGTACTTCCGGAGATCGAAACTATACAAATATGGTGCCTTATGCGCCACCCCCGTACGCTTCTCGTCCAGACTTCGGAGTATACCATAAGAAAAGATCTTCCTTTGAAAATTCCTCCTGTCCAGCTTCTTCCCGAGGATCGCCTCATAAAGCTTCTGCAGCTCCGGCAACGTAAACTTCCGGGGAAGCAGATTATAACCCAGCGGCTGATAGTTCAGCTGCGCCTGCAGGGCGGCCAGCGCCGCCGCCAGGATCTGATCGTGGTCCAGGATCAATGGCCCCCGCTCCTCCAGATTATACCAGTCACAGGTATCCGAAAGGACGTCGGGCCGCGGCACCACCTGCGAGAATTCCACCAACGCATAAAAGCCTACGCTGATGAACCGCTGTGCAAAAAAACCGGTCTTCTCCGGCGAAACGCCCGCCAACACCAAACTCTGCGGCCTCGCATCGGGATCACTCCTGAGCGGATCACTAAACACGCTGAACTGCTGCAGAAAAATATTCTCCAGCCCCGTCCGCTCCCGCAAGGTCCGGCTCGCCGCCTCTTCCAGCGTCTCGTCCTTGCGGACAAAACCGCCCGGCAAAGCCCTCTTATCCTCATGCTTCATCTTCAGCAGCAGGATCTTCAGCTGCCCCGCATGAAATCCAAAGACAACACAATCGAGCGAAATATGGGCCAAAAAATCCCGCTGCGCCCTCTCCAAAAAATCCTCTAGACTTTCTTCCATAAGCAAATAGTACACGAGCCGCATCCCGCAGCTCAGAAACTCAATATACGCTTTCTCCTTCGATCTCCCGCCGCAGCTGCCCGACAAATCCCCGCATCCAATCCGCCTGCCGCTCCGCCAACACCCGGCCCGACACGGTATTCATCATCGCCGGCAACCGGAATAGCTTGACCTCGAAATGATCCAGCGCATACCGCTTATCATCCAACTCCCGGTCATTCGCCATCGGATCGGCGGAGTCGAACATCCGCTGCCCCAGCAACCCCGCCGTATAAAAAGCCCTCGCCACACCTATAGCCCCCAAAGCCTCCATCCGGTCCGCATCCTGCAGGATCTTCGCCTCCATCGTCTCCGGAACCACCCCCGCGGAAAAACTGTGCGCATGGATCGCATGCGCCACCGCCGCGATCTTCTCCACCGGAAAATCGGGAAAATCCGCCGCCAGCAACGCCGACGTCCGCTCCGCACTCAACAGCGAGCTCCGCCGCCGCTCCGGATGATCTTTCGGCAAGGCTACCAGATCATGAAAATAGGCAGCCGTCAGCAACACCAGCTCATCCGCCGGCCCACCCTCGGCTTTATTAATACATTGCGCGGCCTGCCAGACCCGCTGGAAATGCCCAAGGTCATGCGAGCCATCACGCTGGTCCCCCTGCGAACGCAGCCAGCCATCAAATCGGGCCTCCCAGTCCGCCAATTCTTGCAATCGGTTCATATTACTGCTAATACGGTTTAGCCAAAAATAATGTTAATTTCATTGCAGCATTACACTAATTTCACGTGTCCATTTCCGTGGTTTCCAATTAAAACTGGAAAAATTTGTTAAGTAAAATTTAATTTTTACCTTAGTTTAATAATTGCTAAACTTTTGCTTTATGACCATTCAACGATTGCTTATCAGATGGGTAAGCTTTACACTGCTTTGTGTACTTTTCACACAAACCGCATTTTCCCAAACACACACAATCACAGGTAAAGTAACGGACGACAAAGGAGCTCCGGTTCCAGGCGCAACGGTCACCCTCAGGGGTACCAATGCGGGTGTTTCCACGAGCGCCGACGGCAGCTTCACCATCACCGGTCCTGCCAACGCCACCACACTTATCGTTAGTTCCGTAGGCTTCACAAACCAGGAGCTCTCTATCGCCGGTCAGTCTACCATTAATGTCACCCTGCAACCCACGGAATCGAACCTCAACGAAGTAGTGGTCGTGGGCTATGGAACCGCCCGAAAGAAAGATCTCACCGGCTCCGTTAGTGCCGTATCCGCCAAAGACTTCAACAAAGGCATCGTAGCCGCTCCCGACCAGCTGCTAACCGGTAAAGTAGCCGGCCTCGAAGTCACGGTTGGTAGCGGTATGCCCGGCGCCGCCACCACGGTAAAAATACGTGGTAACAACTCCATCCGCGGTGGTACCACCCCGCTTTATGTCATCGATGGAATTCCCCTGGATGGACGTGCTCCGAGACCGGTCCTTTATCAAAATGCTACCACCACCGGCGCATCGGGCCTCGGCAATCTTCCCGATGCCGACCCCCTGATCTATATCAACCCGCAGGATATTGCATCCATCGACGTGTTGAAAGACGCTTCCGCATCAGCCATCTACGGTTCCCGCGGTGCCAACGGCGTCATCCTTGTTACGACAAAGAAAGGGACGCCCGGTCAGACCAAGCTCGAAGGCAGTATTACGGTTGCCGACCAGGGCTTGATGAAGCAGCCGGACATCCTCAACGCTTCGCAATACCGCTCCGAATTGGCTGTTTATGGTCAGCACTCCGACTCCAACCAATCGCTTAATCCCTTCAAGGAGCTCATCCAGCATAAGCTCTCCACCAACTATAACCTGGCGCTTAGCGGCGGCAGCGAGACCGGCAAATTCCGCATCTCGTTACTGGCTTCCGACCAGCAGGGTATCGTTAAGCATTCCTCGCTCGAGAAATATATCGCCAATGCCAATGGCCAATACCGCTTTTGGGACAAAAGGATCAGCCTTGATTTCAGCCTCACCGCTTCTAACTACACTGAGTACCTCGCGCCGGTTTCCACCGATGCCGGCAGCACGGGTAACCTGATCAGCGACGCCATGAACTGGAACCCCACGCTCCGGCTGATCAACTCCGATGGCACCTATAACCAGGCGAACCCCAGCAAGCAAGTCAACCCGCTGGCGCTTTTGGCCTATTATACCGATATCAATAACGTCACGGCGACCCTCGGCAATGTCGCCCTGGGTTTCAAGATCACCCCCGACCTCGAATACAAATTGCTCTATGGCATCAACTATGGGGTCGGCAATCGGGACAATCAGCTGCTGGGGCTCATCGGTCAAACGGGTGGTAACGCGGACGGCAAAGGCCAGGCCTTCGTTGCCAGCGCCAAGCTGTTCTCCCAAACCCTGGACCATACCCTCAACTATAACCACCAATTCAGCGAAGCCTTCTCCCTAAATGCCGTCGCCGGTTACGAATACTGGACGACCAGTTGGCGCAACCAAAGCGAATACGTGTATGGATTCGACTACAACGTCCCTGGCGGCCCAACATTGAACATTCCTTATTACAACAACATGCAGGATGGTAACCAGGGTAATCTCCGGACGACAACGATCGTGGATCCCTCCGTAGAACTGCAATCCTACTTCGCGCGTGCCGTGCTTAATTTCTATGATAAGTACCTGATCACCGGAACCTTCCGCGGGGATGGCTCCAGCCGGTTCGGAAGTAATAACAGATACGCCTATTTCCCCTCTGTAGCAGCGGCCTGGAATGTCTCTAACGAGTCCTTCATGAAAAACAACACCGTCTTCGATAACCTCAAGCTACGTTTGGGCTGGGGCGAAACGGGTAGCCAGGACGGTATACCGGCCGGTGCATCCAAGAATCTAACCTGGTATACCGGGTACGGTGGCAATGTCGCCGTTATTAACTTTGCGAACCCTAATCTGAAATGGGAAAAGGTTACTGCCGAAGACGTGGGCATAGACTTCAGCATCCTGAAAAGCCGGGTCTACGGCTCGATCGATGGATTCTATAAGAAGACCACACACGTCCTCTTCTTTGCCCCTGCCATCCAACCCAGTTCGAATCCCAACGGCGGCCAATGGACCAACCTTCCAGATGCGGCTTATATCACCAACAAAGGCCTGGAAGCTTCCATCGGCGTAGCGATCATCGACAAAGACAACTTGCACTGGAATGTCAATGTGAACTTCGAATATGTCCGCAACAAGTTCATCTATCCCGCGATCGGTGGCTCTCCGCTTTATCTCACGGGCAGCATCACCGGCCAGGGCGTATCCTCCGCCTTTTCCGAAGCCATCGCCAATAACCAGCCGGTCGACGTCTTCTATCTTCGCAAATTCACCGGCTTCGACCAGAATGGCATCGCAAAGGTACAAAGCCAGGCATCCAGCTACCAGGGTGATCCCAATCCACATGTTATCCTGGGTCTGAACACCGACCTCAGCTACAAGCAATGGTCGATCAATATCAATACCCACGGCGCCTTCGGTAACAAGATCTACAACAATACCGCCACCAGCGTCACGAATTTGGGCAATATTGCCAACGGCAAGAACATCGCCGCCAGCTTAATCGGTACCCAGGAAGGTCTTGCCAACCCCGTTTCCGCTTCCACCCGCTTTCTCGAAAGCGGCAACTACCTGAAGCTGGGCAACGCCACTATCAATTACAATATCGGCAAGATCGCGAAAGTTGTTAAGAACGCGAATGCTTTCATCACGGGCAGCAACCTGTTCGAGATCACCAAATACCACGGCTTCGACGCGGAAGTGAATACAGACCACAACAACAACGGCGTGCCGTCGCTCGGTGTGGATTACATCGGTTATCCGTCCGTACGAACCTTCCTTGTCGGCATAAACTTCACGCTCTGATCTCTTAACGAAAAAGCATAACCTAATTAAGAATAAGAATATGAAACTCAATAAAACAATCGTCATTAGCTCCCTCCTGGTCACCGCGGTGGCCGGTTGTACCAAGCTGGACGAAAAACTCAACGATTCCTTTGTGCTTACCGCCGGTAGCGGAGGTTCGACAGCCGCCGGTATCCTCACCCATACCTACAACGATCTCGGTCCCGTATTCACCAACCAGGACCAGGTCTTCTCGCTCGAAGAGAATACCACCGATGAGTGCCTGGTACCCACCAGGGGTGGTGACTGGGACGACAACGGCGTCTGGCGGGTGCTCCACGCTCACGCCTGGGATGCTACCCATGGCCAGTCCTCCACCGTTTTCAACAACCTGGGGGCCCTGGAAAGTGATGCTACCACTGTCCTGGCGCTTAACCCTACGCCCGCACAAACAGCCCAGGCGATCTTCCTACGGTCCCTCGCCCAATTTTACTTCCTTGACCTGTACGGGCAGGTACCCTACCGTACTGTCGCCAACTACAACTCCATCGGCGTAGCGCCTGTCATGACTCCCGACCAGGCGATCGATACCCTGGTAACTAACCTGACCAACGTCATTCCGCAGCTGTCTTCCACCTATTCTCCTTATATCGCAAGTGCGGATGCCGCCCGCTTCCTGCTAATGAAAGTGCTGCTGAACAAGCAGGCCTTCCTCAACCGGTCTAGCCCGGCCGCACAGGATGCCAACGATATGAAGACCGTTCATGCCCTTGGCGCAGCCATCATGGCCAGCGGTAATTATCATCTCACTACTAATTATTTCGACAACTTTGGTCCCAACAACGGCGGCTTCGGTGTAGCCGGGACAGGCAATCCGTCAACGGAATTGATCCTCGCCTACCCCAACAACGGTACCGCCAGCTACAACGGTGTTTCCAACGTCGATATAGACGCCCGCTGGATGATGACCCTGCACTACAACAGCTGGGATAAACCCGGCGTCGTCGGCAGCGCCGGCTGGAACGGTTTTAGCACCATTGCCGATGTCTATAATGCCTTCGATCCCACCGATACCCGTAGGGGAAATGTGCCCTATCCCGCCCCCAATGGGGCAGGCGTTTCACCCATCTCCGGCCTTAACGTCGGTATGGCTGAAGGCCAGCAAAAAGACGAGAACGGCAACAATATCATGGACCGCAAAGGCAACCTTCTCGTATTCGCCCCAACCGTTGCCCTCGTCGAAACGGACGTAAAAACACTCGAAGGCGACGGCATCCGCGTCCTCAAATATTATCCCGACTACAACAACTATACCGGCACCGCCTCGAACAATCTGGTCCTCTTCCGCTATGCCGACGTGCTGCTCATGATGGCCGAGGCCGATCTCAGCGGCGCCGGCACCGGGGATGCACTTACGCTCGTCAATCAGTTGCACACCGCCCGCGGCGCCGCTCCTCTTGCGACGATCACGCTCGTCAACAAAAGCAATCTCTACGACGGCACTACGATCCTCGAAGAAAGACAAAAAGAGCTCTATTGGGAAAGCTGGAGGAGACAGGACCTCATTCGTCTCCAGGTATTTCTCCTTCCCTGGGCGCTCAAAACTACAGACAATCCCAAATACCTGCTGTTCCCCATACCCGCGGCACAGCTCGTAGCCAACCCTAACCTCAAGCAGAACCCCGGCTACTAAGCACTTCAAAATAAACCGTGTAAAGGCCGTTTTTAATAAAAACGGCCTTTATTCTTTTTATACTTTTGCCTATGCTGAGATTCGTTTGCCGGTTTTTACTGCTAGCCTTCGCCACCTCCCTCTTCACACATTGTAATGCCCCTAAGCAGCGGGCGTCCCCACCCTTATTCGATCTCCTCCAAAACACAGGCATCGACTTCAACAACAAAGTAGAGGACGGCCGGCTCGACAATAGCTTCCTGTTCCGCAATTTTTACAACGGCGGCGGCGTAGCCATCGGCGATATTAACAACGACGGCCTCCCCGACGTCTTCCTCACCTCCAACATGGGCAGCAACAAACTTTATCTCAACAAAGGCAACTTCACCTTCGAAGACATCACCGATAAAGCCGGCTTCCGCCAGGACAGCATGTGGAGCACCGGCGTCACCATGGCCGATGTCAACGCGGACGGCTGGCTCGACATCTACGTGTGCAACTCCGGCCACATGAGCGACGGCAACCGGCGCAACAAACTCTACATCAACAACCACGACGGCACCTTCACGGAATCCGCCGCCAAATATGGCCTCAACGTTTCCGCCTACACGACCCAGGTCACCTTCTTCGACTACGACGGCGACGGCGATCTCGACTGCTTCATGATCGATAACAGCCCCATCCCTGTCAACACCCTGAACTATGACAACCGCAGAGACCTTCCCGACTCGGCCTGGCCCGTCAAACCCATGCTAAAAGGCGGCGGCGATCACCTCTATAGAAACGACAACGGTCATTTCACCGAAGTCACAAAACAAACCGGCATTCACGGCACCCTCATCAGTTTCGGTCTGGGCGCTACCGTTACCGACATCAACGGCGACGGCTGGCCCGATATCTATGTCTCGAACGACACCTACGAACGGGACTACCTCTACATCAACCAGCGCAACGGCACCTTCAAAGACGAGCTGGAAAATTACATGGGCCATATCAGCATGTCCTCGATGGGCGCCGATATGGCGGACATCAACAACGACGGCTATCCCGACATCTTCACCACGGACATGCTCCCCTACGATGACTACCGGCTGAAGACCACCGGCTCCTTCGATGATCCCAAGATATTCAACGCAAAACTAAAGGCAGGCTTCTACTATCAGTACGTCAAAAATTGCCTCCAGCTCAACAACCACAGCGGGAGATTCGTCGAGATCGGCGACTATGCCGGCGTCTCGGGTTCGGACTGGAGCTGGGGCGCCCTTCTGTTCGACATGGACAACGACGGGTACAACGACATTTATATCTGCAACGGCGTGAACCGCGATGTCACGGATCTTGACTTCCTCACCTTCTTCTCGGACGACGTCTATCACAGAATGGCCCTCAGCGGCCAAAAAGAGAACATTGACGTGCTGCTGAAAAAGATCCCACGGACCCCGCTTCCCGGCAAAGCCTTCCGCAACTTGGGCGACCTCAAATTCCAGGACATCGGCCCCCAGTGGGGGTTCAACCACCCCACCTTTTCCAACGGCGCGGCCTACGCCGACCTAGATGGCGACGGTGACCTCGACCTCGTGATCAACAACGAGAACGGCCCCGCCTTCGTCTACCGCAACAACGCCCGCCAGCTCAATCACAATCACTACCTCGGCGTCTTCCTCAAAAGCAATACAGCCAATACCTTCGCCATCGGCAGCAAGATCCGCGTCTATAAAGACTCCACCATCTTCTACCGCGAGGTCGTCCCCAGCCGCGGCTTCCAGTCTTCCGTCGACTATAAACAGCTCATCGGCCTCGGCCAGCTCCCGGCCGTCGATTCTCTCGTCATCACCTGGCCCGATGGCCGGTCAACGACATACCCTCATCCCCGCCTCGATAGCGTCTATGTCCTCACCCAGCCTGGGGACAACAACACCCGGCTAACCGCGAATACTAGCCCCGTGCCACCCCCCGCCCCCCTCCTCGTCCCCGTAAAAGCCCCCTTCGAAAAACACCAGGAGAACGACAACCCGGACTTTCAGTTCGAGCGTAACATCCCGAAACTACTCTCCCGCGAAGGACCCAAAACCGCGACCGCCGACGTCGACCATAACGGCCTCACCGATGTATTCATAGGCGGCACCCTAGGCCACCCCGGCCAACTCTATCTCCAAACCGCACCGGGAAATTTTGTCAAAAGCTCCCAACCTGCTATCGACCAGTTCGCCGATTTCGAAGATGAAGCCGTACTCTTCTTCGACGCCAATAACGACGGCTTCCCCGACCTCTTCATCGGCCCCGGCGGCAACAACAACCCGCCCTATAGCCGGCAAATGCAGGAGCGCCTCTTCATCAACGACGGCCACGGCCATTTTACCCTCGCCGAAAATGCCTTCGCCTCTCATCAGGACGGCGTCAACACCGCCGTCGCCGTCGCCGGCGATTTCAACAACGATGGCTTCATCGACCTCTTCGTCGGCGGCCGCAGTGTCCCCCGCGATTACGGCACCAACCCGTCCAGCTTCATCTACCTCAATGACGGCCACGGTCATTTCACCGATATCGCTCCGACAAAGAATTCCGATATCCAACACATCGGGATGATCACCGCCGCCGCTTGGGCCGACCTCGACAGCGACCACCACCCCGAACTCATCATCACGGGCGAATGGATGGCCCCCCGCTTCTTCCACTTCACTGGCGACCATTTCACCGAGATCCCCACCGATCTCGGCAAACTCTCAGGCTGGTGGCAATCCCTCACCGTAGCAGACCTCGATGGCGACGGCCGCCCGGATCTCGTCCTCGGCAATATCGGCGAGAACTTTTATTTACATCCCGACTCTACACACCCCGTGAAACTCTGGATCAACGACTTCGATCAAAACGGCGTCGCCGACAAGATCCTCACCCGCACCATCGACGGCAAGGACATGCCCCTCTTCCTCAAAAACGATCTCGAAGAACAGCTCCCGAGCCTCAAAAAACAAAATCTTAAACACGCCGAATACGCCAAACGCTCCATTCAGGAATTGCTGCCGCAAGCCCAGCTGGACAGCTCGCTGCTGAAGACCTTCAACTACTGCACCTCCATCATTGCCTTTAACGAAGGCCACGGCTGCTTCCGCGTCCAGCGCCTCCCGACCATGGCCCAGCTTTCCTCCGTGAACGCCGCCGTCTGCGCGGATGTTAACCACGACGGCCATTCCGACCTCATCCTCGCGGGGAACGAATTTGGCTTCCTGCCCCAGTTCGGCCGGCTCGACGGCAACTTCGGCGACGTACTCCTCGGCAACGGCCATGGCGGCTTCCAGTACATCGACCAACAACGATCCGGCCTCGACCTCACCGGACAAGTCAGGGATATCGCCCCGTTCGATGCCGCAGGAAAACTATATTTGCTTTTTCTACAAAACGACGAATACCCTGTGCTCTATGCGCGCAAAGCTGATCAATAAAATAGTCGCCGCCTTACTCGTTTTCCTGCTCGCAAGTTGCGGTCGAAACACCCCGGCCGTAAAGGACCCCATCTTCGAAGTGATGGACAAGACCGGCACCGGCCTCGACTTCACGAACGCCTTGCACCCCACCCGGGCATTCAACGTCTTTGACTATATGTATTTCTATAACGGCGGCGGCGTGGGCGCGGGCGACTTCAATAACGACGGCCGCATCGACCTCTTCTTCACCGCCAACCAGGAGCAGAACAAACTCTTCCTGAACACCGGCGGCCTCCACTTCCGGGATGTCACCGTCCAGGCAGGCATCCCCATCGACTCGACCTGGTCCACCGGCGTCTCCGTAGTGGATATAAACAACGACGGCCTCCTCGACATCTATGTCTGCCACGTCGGCCACCTCGACGGCTTGCCCACTTCCCATAACCAGCTTCTCATCTGTACCGGCATCGATAACAACGGCATTCCGCACTATGTGGACAAAGCGAAAGAATATGGCCTCGACTTTTCCGGCCTGAGCACGCAGGCCGTATTCTTCGACTACGACGGCGACGGCGACCTTGACATGTACCTCCTCAACCACTCGATCCACCAGAACGGCACCTTCGGCCCCCGCCAGGAAAAGCTCGCCACTGCCAGCCCCACCTCGGGCGACCGGCTCTACCGCAATGACGGCAACGGCCATTTTACCGACGTCACCAAAACCTCGGGCATCAACAGCTCCGTGATCGGCTACGGCCTCGGCGTCATGGCCTCGGATATCAATTACGACGGGAGACCGGACCTCTATATCGGCAACGATTTCCACGAGAACGATTATCTCTATATCAATCAGGGCGACGGCGCCTTCAAGGACGAGATGGAAAAGGAAATGATGCACACCAGCCAGTACACCATGGGTGTCGACATCGCGGACGTCAACAACGACGGCTATCCCGAGATCGTCTCGATGGACATGCTGCCCGAAGATCCCTATATCCTCCGGCGCTCGGAGGGTGAGGACGATTGGGATATCTATGATCGCAAGATAAAATACGGTTACAGCCATCAGTATACCCGGAATAACCTTCAGTTCAACCGCCGCGACGGCCACTTCAGCGAGATAGGGCTCTACTCGGGAGTTGCAGCGACGGACTGGTCCTGGTCACCGCTCTGGATCGACTATGATAACGATGGGGTCAAAGACCTCTTTATCTCCAACGGCATCCCGCGCCGCCTCAACGATATCGATTATATCAACTTCGTCTCCAACCAGGAATTGCAGGAGAAAATGCGGAACAGCTCCCTGGACGGTCAGGATATGGCGGCCGTCGACAAATTCCCACAGATCAAGCTCCCCAGCAAATTCTATCACAACGACGGACAGATGTTGTTCTCGGACCAGGACGCGCACATCGCTGGCGCCCGCAAGCTGTATTCCAACGGCGCGCTCTACGCCGATCTCGACGGAGACGGCGACCTGGACATTGTCGTCAACAATATCGACGACCCCAGCCTCATCTACCGGAATACGGCCAATGACAAACACAACCAGAAATACCTCGATATCACCCTCCACGGCCCGGCGCTCAACCGGAACGCCCTCGGCGCCAAACTGATCCTCTTCGCGAATGGCGGCATCCGCACCTACGAAAAATATCCCGTCCGCGGCTTCCTCTCCAGCAGCGAGATCCCGCTGCATGTGGGGCTCGAAAGAACAAAGCTCGATTCGATGTTCCTCGTTTGGCCAGATAATACCTGCCAACGCCTGTCACCCCACCCGGACAGCACACACATAACTATCACTTATCAAAAAGGCTTACCCATCTTCGACTATAGCCTGATCACCGGCCGGTGGAAAAATCCTTCCTACCCCGCAAAAGACATAACTACAGCAACAGGTGTGCTTTATGAACACAAAGAGAACGAGTTCCCCGAATTTGTCCGCGAACCGCTGCTCCCGCATATGCTGTCCACCGAAGGACCGGCGCTCACCGTCGGCGATCTCAACGGCGACGGCCTGCCCGACCTGTTTATCGGCGCAGCCAAAAGAGGGAAGAATGCCCTTTTTCTCCAGCAGCCCTCCGGCCGGTTCGTCCGGACCCATCAACCCGCCCTCGAAAACGACTCGACTTACGAAGATGTCGACGCCTGTATCGTCGACGTCAACAAGGATGGCTTCCCCGATCTGGTGGTCGCCAGCGGCGGCAATGAATTCTATGGCGCCGATAGCATGCTGACCCCTCGTGTCTATCTCGGCAACGGCAAAGGCCAGCTGAAAAAAGAACCAAACGCCTTCCACGACCTCTACCTCAACGCCTCCTGCATCGTCCCCGTGGATCTCAACGGCGACGGGGCGCCGGACCTCTTCGTCGGCGGCCGCGACGTCCCCCGCCAGTACGGCGACTCCCCCAACTCCTACCTGCTCCTCAACGACGGCCACGGTCACTTTAGCGACGTGACACAGCAAATGGCCCCCGGCCTCTCCCACGTGGGATTAGTAACCAACGCCGTCTGGACGGATATTGACCAGGATGGCCATCCCGATCTTATCCTGAGCCTGGAATGGGGCGGCATCCTCGCCTTCCTCCATCACGGCAACCAATATGTGCAGCACCCCCTTACCACCAAAAAAGGTTGGTGGAATTTTATCCTTCCCGTCGATCTCGATGGCGACGGCAAGATCGACCTCATCGCCGGAAACCTCGGCCGCAACAGCCGCCTGCATGCCTCGGCAAATGAACCCATGCGCATGTATTATTCAGACTTCGACGGCAATGGCACAAAAGAACAGATCCTAACCTGGTACCTGCGCGGCCGCGAACTGCCCGTAGCTAACAAAGAAGAGCTGGAACAACAGATGCCCGGCCTGAGAAAACACTTTCCCAATGCAGAAGATTTTGCCAAAGCAGGCCTCGAAGACATCATCCCCAAAGAAGCGCTGCAGAAAGCGGATACCCTCACGGCGGACTATTTTGACAATGCCGTGCTGATCAACCAGGGCAATGGCAACTTCAAGACAGTCTCTCTCCCTTGGGAAGCACAGCTGACACCCTACCGGGACGCCGCTATTATCGATGCGAACGGGGACAGCCTTCCGGATATCCTGCTGGTAGGAAACTATTATGATAACAATATTCAGATGGGCCGTTACGACGCGGACTATGGCACCCTGCTGATCAACCGGGGCCGGGATTCATTCACGGTGTGCACCCTCAACGGACTGACGATCCCCGGTCAGTCCCGTCACATCCGTCCCATCGATATCGCCGGGCGCCAGGCCTTTGTAATAGCCCGGAACAACGACAGCGCCCGCGTGATCCGCTTCGAGCCGCCCGCGGGGGTCAAGCGCAGCAAGCATTAGAAGAATGGATAATCGATCTGGGTGACCCACCTGGCCGTATCCGGCTCTATCCGCCTGTCCGTGATCAGCGATAGGAACGGGATCGCCATCCTGGTCTTTTGATGATCGGAAATATAATTTTCTACCTGCTGCAACCCATGCCTTACCGACCATTCACCCCCGTGGATATCCGCTTGCAGGTACAACGCCATCTTAGGCATGATATGGAAGACAACGCCATTCCGATCTGTACCTTGCCGATCCACCGGAACCGCCACCCGCAACAAATACCAGCCGCTGTCGTGCGTTACATTCATGATCGGATGGCCAATCACCCTGCCGCCATAATCTTTGACAAAACTTTCGAGATGTTGCACCACGGAATAGATGTCCGCAGTAGCCGGATAAGCCACAACTTTCCTGCCGGTCTCCGCGACAAGCGTATCATATACCCTGCTTGCAGTGATAGGGAAACCATATAAAAGACTGTCGGTCTCCAGGTAATACCGCAGGCTATCGAGGATCACGCCCATTTCCATATGGACCTGCCGTGCGACCAGGTAATCCTTCAGCCGCCGGATGGGATTCCAACTGGTATGCCGCTCGAACGACCACTGCAGGAAACAAGAATCGAACCCGTGGTGTGGGATGGCAACCAGCATACTCGACGCTCGCAAACCGTCCGCATCGATCTCCACCGCCGCCGAACGACGTAGCCGCCGCAGCACGGCATACCGGACATTCCCATACGCGTATACAGGATTCCCCTCCGGACTAAGTTCCGGCCCACCAGCACTCGCACTACGCTCCGCCCCGTTCGCACCGGGTCCACGCTCCACCCCGCCCGGCCACCAGCAATTCCAGCGACCCGAATCCGCCAAAACCCTGGCCACAGCCGCTATACTACATTTGACAGGGACGACTTTACCGACCTCGATCCGGGAAGGGATTAAAAGATACGGAGCGGCAAAAAAAAGTACGAGGATGATACAGAGAAAAAGCAACCAGCGATTCATAATGTTCCGAATAAAAATAGGATATCAAAATAAGGCATTATTGCGTAATTTAGACTTTTACGCTTGCAAAAATCGTCTATGCCCGCGCCTTCGTCTTGCCGCCCGCTCTCCCCGCTGCTTTTCTCCTGGCTCCTGCTGCTGCTTGCAAACAACGCCGCCGCACAAAACCAGCCCACCACCGCACCGATCCAGCCACATGCCGAAGACACCTGGACCATCCACGCCGATACCATCGACCCCGCCAACTATTACGGCGTCACCGTGGCTAACGGTATGATCGGCCTCGTCTCCTCCACCGAACCCTTCAAGGCCAAAGACGTAGTGCTCCAGGGCGCCTTCGACCTCTATGGTCGCGGCCGCGTCAGCAATATCCTCAAGACCTTCAACTTCGTCAACCTCAACCTCGATATCGACGATCGCCGGATCGAAAGCTTCAAACAGGTCAGCCACCTCCGCCAGACACTCGACATGCGCCACGCCTGCCTGACCACCACCTTCGACTTCCAGGACAAAGCCACTGTAAGCTATACCTGGTATTCCCTGCGCCAGCTGCCCTTCACCTGCCTCGTCGACGTCACCATCACCGCACACAAAGACATCGACATCACTCCCGCCACCGTGATGGAAGCACCGGATATGCTCAGGGACGTGGAGAATTATAACAACGAGATCGACCGGCCCCACGTCCGCATCTCCCTGCTCACATCCACCGCCAAAAGCCCCACAGGAAAACTGCTCATGGCCGCTTCCAACTCCTTCATCTTTGACGAACCACATCCCCATGAGCCGGCTGTTATTCATGAGATATGGGATAACAACATGCATCTGCTGAAGTTTAAAAAACATGTTCCCGCCGGTACCATTTATCACTTCGCTGTTGCCGGGACTTCTCTTACCTCCGCCCACAACGACGATCCCCTGAACGAAGCCGAACGGCTCACCCTCTTCGCCACCCTCCAGGGCACCAAAGACCTCATCAAAGCCCACGAACAGGCCTGGGCCGAACTATGGAAAAGCGATATCCTCATCGACGGCGACGCACAAACGCAAAGGGAAATTCGCGAAATGCTCTATCACCTCTATTCCTTCGCCCGCGAAGGCACCGGCTATAGCCTCTCCCCCATGGGCCTCAGCGGTCTCGGCTACAACGGCCATACCTTTTGGGACACGGAGATCTGGATGTACCCAGCCCTCTTGCTGCTCCAGCCAAAGATCGCCGCCTCGCTCATGGATTACCGCTACAACCGGCTGCCCGCCGCAATACGCAACGCGAAAGAACATGGCTATAAAGGCGCCATGTACCCCTGGGAAAGCGCCGCCAGCGGTAACGAAGAAACACCCGTATGGGCCCTCAGCGGTCCCTTCGAACATCATATCACCGCCGACGTGGGCATCGCCGCCTGGAACTACTACTGCGTAACCCACGACAAAACCTGGCTCAAAGAAAAAGGCTGGCCCATCCTCCAGGCTACCGCTGATTTCTGGGCCAGCCGAGTCGAACGCAACGGCCCCGGCCACTACGACATCCGCAACGTCGTCGCCGCCGACGAATGGGCGGAAAATGTCGACAATAACGCCTATACCAACGCCGCCGCCCGCGCCAACCTCGCGGACGCCACCGAAGCCGCCAAAGTCCTGGGACTTACCCCCGACCCGGATTGGACCGAAGTCCGGAACAACATTCCCATCTTGCATTTTGCCGATGGAGTCACAAAGGAACATGCCGCCTACCACGGCGAATCCATCAAACAGGCCGACGTCAACCTCCTCGCCTATCCGCTGCACGAAGTCACCACCCCCGCCGCCATCCGCAAAGACCTCGAATACTATGAGCCGCGCGTCGGCGAAGGCCCCGCCATGACCCAGGCCATCTTCTCCATCCTCTACGAACGCCTTGGCCAGCCCGACAAAGCACTGACCATCCTCAAACAAGGCTATACCCCCAACCTCCGCCCACCCTTTGGCGTCATCGCCGAAACGGCTACCGGTACCAATCCCTATTTCGCCACCGGCGCCGGCGGAGTACTCCAGGCTCTCCTCGATGGCTTCGGCGGTCTCGAGATCACCCCGAATGGCGTCATCCAGCTGCCTACCCGCCTCCCCGCCGGCTGGCACTCCCTCCGGATCACCGGCATAGGCCCGGAGCGGAAGGATTATTTTGTTAAATGATTGTTTTTTAATCGCGTTTTAATCCGCAGCCCCCAAAAAACATGGCCCAAAAACGGGTTTAATGTTTTTTTAATGTTGCCCCCTAAAAGTTTTTTCCATAGCCCTCATCCACCCATTTTGAGGCTCTTTTAACACCGTTTTAACCCCAAAGGTGCAAAACAGCCCTTTTCCGTTATTTTTTAATCCCATTTTAATCCCAAAACGGGAATATTTCCTACAATGAAACAAAAATTCAGACGTTTAAAAAAAAATTGGTAAGTGCTTTTACTTAGACTATAATAAGCCAATTACTTGTTTCGTTATTGATATAATCTTAGTGAATCACTCTAACTACGACCTACATACGCAGCACTATGAAGCAAGCATACCTCTTTTGCAAGAAGATTGGGAAGAATTTGCATTTTCTGATGTTTCTGAACGGCTTTATCCTGGCTTCTATTTTTTATTTCGTCATGCAGTCCCGGTATGAGAATGGACTCTTTGCAGTAATCCATTCCGAGATCGAGACCCACATCGACGCCGACGACACGCACGATTCAGTAGTAGTAAAAGCCATGCATGCCTGCCATGACCTCCTGGCCAACAGGGCCACGACCTTCCAGCATGCATCCATCGATCTCGGCCTCGCCGCCTCCCTCTTTCATTCCACACAGGTTGACCTGATGACCACCAAAGGCGCCTGCGGATCATATTCCGAAGTACTCGCCCGGATCATCGGCACCTTCCACTACCCGGTACGCATCGCCCAAATGAAAGCCGGCAACGTATGGGCCGCCCACAACGTGGTAGAAGCCTATACAGGCACTCACTGGGTCCTCCTCGATCCCACTTTTGACCTGAATTTTGTCAAACCGAACCACCAACTCGCCAGCTTCAACGATGTCCATAACGACTGGGCCTACTACTCAAAACAGCTTCCCGCAGACTACGATCCGAAATATAGATACGAAGACGTCAGGTATACGAACTGGTCGAAATTCCCCCTGGTCGGCCCAGCGCTCAAAAAATTGATCACCGCTATTTCGGGCGAAGAATATGCGGACGGCATCTCCATGCGCGTGGTATTCATCGATACCTACAAGGCGTATTATGAGTTCTTCCTGCTGCTGGAATCGCTGCTGCTGATCGCCATGATCCGCATCTATATCCGGTCCCGGTTCTTTCCTAGTCCCAATACGCCGATCACGGTAAAAAACCTGACCAAATACATAAAACTATCTACAGAGGCTTCTTCCTAGGAGGCAAAACCTTATATCCCGCCTTCCGCCGATCGACGCCCTGCCCTATTCGGCATTTTTGCGTAGGTTTGCCGCAGAATAAAATACAATAAATGCTTAAAGTAGGGGTTTTTGGCGTCGGTCACCTCGGAAAATTTCACCTGAATAACTGGAAAGAGATCAAACAAGTGGAGCTGGTTGGATTCTATGACCCGGAAGATAACAATGCCGCGGAAGTATCCCTGAAATACCAACTCCCACGCTTCACCGACCCCGACGCCCTCATGGATGCCTGCGACGTCATCGACATCGTCGCCCCCACCCCCCTCCACTTCAACCTCTGCCAAAAAGCGATCCGCAAAGGCAAACACGTTTTCGTGGAGAAACCCCTCGCAAACACCATGGAAGAAGCCCGCGAGATCGTTAAGCTCGTCCGGGAATCGAACGTCAAGCTTCAGGTGGGCCACGTCGAACGCTTCAACCCCGCCTACCTCGCCGTCCATTCCATATCACTCAACCCCCTGTTTATCGAAGTACATCGCCTGGCGCAATTCAATCCCCGCGGGACCGAGGTCAGCGTCATCCTCGACCTCATGATCCACGATATCGACATCATCCTGAGCCTGGTCAAAAGCGAGGTCAACAACATCTCCGCCAGCGGCGTCGCCGTAATGACCGACACCCCGGACATCGCCAGCGTCCGCATCGAATTCCACAACGGCTGCGTAGCCAATCTTACCTCCAGCCGCATCTCCATGAAGAAAATGCGGAAAATGCGGTTATTCCAGAAAGATGCCTATATTGGCATCGATTTCCTGAACAAGAAAACGGAGATCATCAAGCTCAAAACGCCCCAGGATTACGACGTCTTCGCATTCGACATCGAAACCCCGAACGGCAAAAAAACGATCGCGCTTTCCAATCCCGCCGTCCCGGAGGTCAATGCCATCAGAATGGAACTGGAAAAATTCTGCGACGCGATCCTGACTAACACTCCTACCCTGGTATCCGAAGTAGATGGGTTCAGGGCCATGGATATCGCACATCAAATCCTGCAAAAAATAAAACACAATACGATCAACAGCTGATTGGCATGGCAGCTAGTCAAAGAACACATACCATCTCCGTCTTTTGGTATATCCTCAGCGACTATATCACCGCCGTATTCAGCGCGATCATCTTCCACTTCAGCCGCCGCTACCTCCTCTCCGAACCCATTTTCGTCAAAGGCCACCTGCTGCTAACCCAACGTTTCTGGCTGGGTACGATCACGATCCCCATAGGTTGGCTGATCCTTTATACCCTGGCAGGCTCCTATGGCTCTCTCTACCAGAAATCCCGGCTAAGCGAGATCTCCAATACCTTCATCTATTCGCTCATCGGCTGTACCACCATCTTCTTTGCCATCGTCATCAATGACCCCGTTAAGGATTATCATTATTTCTACAAGACCTACTTCATCTTCCTTTTGGCCCACTTTCTCCTAACCCTCTTTGGCCGCATCGTCATCCTCAACATCATCCGGTTCCAGGTCGTTCGGGGCAAGGTCATCTTCAATACCCTCCTGGTAGGCTGCGACGCCGTGGCCACCAAGATCTATCATGATTCCAAAGAAGGCCTCCGGTCCTCCGGCTACCGCTACACCGGCTATGTCAGCAACTCTAACCAGCTAAACAACGGGATCGCCCGCCACCTCCCCCAGCTCGGCGACTCCGCCGGGATCGAACAAACCATCGACAAATATGATATCCGCCTCGTCGTCGTCGCCCTCGAACGCTCGGCCCGAATGGAGGTAGAGACCATCGTCGAAAAACTCAGCAACAAGGATGTCCGCATCAAGATCATCCCCAATACCCTCGATATCCTCTCCGGGTCCGTCCGGACCAGCAACATACTCGGGGCCGTTCTGAGCGATATCTACACCAGTCCCATGCCGGAGTGGCAACAGAATGTAAAACGCATCATGGACGTCGCAGCAGCCCTCGGCGGCCTGCTCTTCCTCTCCCCCCTGATGCTCTATGCCGCCATCCGCGTCCGCCTCTCCTCCCCCGGCCCCATCTTTTATACCCAGGACCGCATCGGCTTCAAAGGCAAAAAATTCCGCATCCATAAATTCCGGTCCATGATCCGGGACGCCGAAAAGAACGGCCCTGCCCTCGCTTCACACCAAGATCCCCGGATCACCCCCTGGGGCAAGATCATGCGCAAATGGCGTATCGATGAGCTGCCGCAGCTTTGGAATATCCTCAAAGGCGAAATGAGCCTCGTAGGCCCCCGGCCGGAACGGGAATATTATATTCAACAGCTATACACCCATACCCCCTATTACCGTTATCTGTTAAAAGTAAAACCGGGGCTCACCTCCTGGGGAATGGTGCAGTTTGGCTATGCCGAGAACGTGGACGAAATGCTCGAACGCATGAAATACGACCTCATGTACCTCGAAAACATCTCCCTGATGCTCGACTGGAAGATCATGTTGTACACCCTTCTGATCATCTTCAGGGGAAAAGGTAAATAGATCCTATGCTATTCAACTCCTTTTCATTCTTGCTTTTCTTTGGCATCGTCACCCCGCTGTACTACCTCATCGGCTACCGGTGGCGCTGGCTGCTCCTGCTCATCGCGAGCTGCTACTTCTACGCGTCCTTCATCCCCGCCTATCTGCTCGTCCTCTTCACCATCATCGGAATCGACTACATCGCCGGCCGCTGTATCGATTCCGCCCCCCGCAAACAACGCAAAGCCTTCCTGGTCCTGAGCCTCACCGCTAACCTGGGCGCCCTGTCGCTCTTTAAATACTACAACTTCTTTATCGATACCTTCAACCACCTTCTTTCTCTCGCCCATATCCAAACCTTTCCCTTTCCCCTATGGCGGCTTGCCCTTCCCCTCGGTCTTTCCTTTCACACCTTTCAGGCCATGAGCTATACCATCGAGGTGTACAAAGGCCGCCAAAAAGCAGAAAGACACCTTGGCCTCTACGCACTCTATGTGATGTTCTATCCCCAACTCGTCGCCGGCCCCATCGAACGTCCCGCGGAACTGCTTCCGCAATTACATAATGGACAGCCACCCGACTACGACGGCATCGCCGAAGGCCTCAAAAAAATGCTCATCGGCTTCTTTATGAAGGTGGTCGTCGCAGACCGGTTGGGCATTTATGTTAACTATATCTATCACGACCCCGAAATACACAGCCGCCTCGCACTGCTGCTCGCCGTCTTCTTCTTTCCTTTCCAGATCTATTGCGATTTTGCCGGCTACTCCCTCATCGCCATCGGCGCCGCAAAGACCATGGGCATCACCCTGGCGCCAAACTTCCGCCAGCCCTATCTCGCCGCCTCGGTAAGGGACTTCTGGCGCCGCTGGCATATGACCCTCACCCGCTGGTTCAGGGACTACCTGTATATCCCCATGGGCGGCAGCCGCCTCGGCACCATACGCACCTGCTTCAACCTGCTCGTGGTCTTCCTCCTTAGCGGCCTCTGGCACGGCGCGGCCTGGACCTTCGTCATCTGGGGCCTGCTTCACGCCGGCATCGTGATCCTCGAATCGCTTACTGATCACTGGAAGAGCCCCCCCTACACATTCGGCAGGGCCCTGAACACCGGCCGCCCCCGATCCCTGCTATTACCCTTTGCCATGTTCCGCGGTCTGATGACCTTTACCTTTTTGTGCCTCACCTGGATCTTTTTCAGGGCAGCAAACGTAACCCAGGCCGTTATGATGATCCGACGGATACTGAGCCCCCTTACCCCCTGGCAAAGACCCGAAGAGTTCCGCGAAAGGGTGCTCTTGCTTTGCTGTTTCATGGGCATCGCCTGTATCATCGGCGCCGATATCAAAACGGCGTTTTTCGGCGAAAAACATGTGCTGCTCGATCACCGCCGCGCCGGTGTCCGGTTGGCTGCCTGTATCGCCCTCATCGTGCTAATCTTGCTGTTTGGCGTTTTCAATGCCAGCCAGTTCATCTATTTTCAATTTTAAACCGATAAAGGCTAATGCAAAGCGCGCGGAAGTTCATAGGAAAACTGGTCATCATCGCCGCAGGACTCCTCCTCGCCGACCAGCTCATCGGCCGGTGGCTCGCCCATGCCTACGCCCGAATTACCCACGGTGAGCAGGGACACATTACCTTTGTGATCGACTCGACGACGGCGCCCCTGCTCGTTCTCGGCTCTTCCAGGGCCGTACATCAGTACGTGCCGGACATCCTCACGGACAGCTTGCACCTCGCTTGTTACAACGCAGGGAAGGACGGGCAGGGACTTTTCTATTCGCAAGCCATCGTAACTGCCGTCCTTAAACGCTATCAACCCAAAGCCCTCATTCTCGACCTCCTCCCCACCGCATTCGCCCCCGAAGAATCCGATTTCAACCAGCTCGCCATTCTATTACCCTACTACCATACCCACCCCGGGATCGCATCGATCCTCGACCAAAGAGGCCCATGGGAATCGGTCAAAACCCTCTCCTACCTTTATTGCTACAACTCCCTGAGCCTGCAGATCTTTAAACGCTCCATCGCCGATACGGAGGACGACAGCACGAACCACGGCTATAACCCGAAATTTATGTCCCTGCCTGCTATGCCCGCCGTAATCCGCAAGGCCGCCCTCGCCGACGATTTCTCAGGCGCCGGGCTATCCGCCACACCCGACACCACCATCGTGGCCGCCTTCCAACAACTGATTGCCCTTGCCAGTCAACACGGCTGCCGCCTGGCCGTCATCGTCTCACCCGTCTATTTTCCCTTGACTACCGGTTCATCGACGATCCACACCGCCGCCGACATTTGTCGCCGCCAGCATATCACATTCCTCGACTATAGCCGCTCGCCCGATTTTTGCCGGCATGACAGCCTTTTCTACGACGCCACTCATCTCAACGACTCCGGCGCCCGCAAATTCACCCGCCTCCTGTCCGCCGATCTCCATAACTCCGAATAACCTATATTTGACAACCGCATGGAGCATAAAAAGCTAATAGTACTACTGCTTATCGTGTGTCTCTTCCGGCTCCCGGGACTCGCCCAGGACCACTACTTCCAGCAGGAAGTGCATTATACCATCGACGTTACCCTGGGCGACCCCGCACATACGCTCGACGGCTCCGCCCGCATCCGGTACATCAACCACTCCCCCGACACACTTCACGATATTTGGTTCCATTGCTGGCCAAACGCCTATAAGAACGACCGCACCGCCTTCAGCGAACAGCTCCTGGACAACGGCCGCACCGACTTCTATTTTTCCGACAAGCAGGACCGCGGTTACATGAACCGCCTCGAATTCCGCGTCGACGGCCAGGAAGCCCGGCTGGAAGATCACCCACAGTACATCGATATCATCCGCGTCATCCTGCCCCGCCCCCTCCCGCCCGGCGGCGAGACGACCATCACCACACCCTTTCACGTACAGCTGCCCCATCTTTTCTCCCGCAGTGGATACACGGGTTCTCCGTTTGCATCCGCCCCCTCCTACCAGATCACCCAATGGTATCCCAAACCCGCCGTCTATGACAGACATGGCTGGCACCCCATGCCCTATCTCGACCAGGGCGAGTTCTACAGCGAATTTGGCAGCTTCGACGTCCACATCACCGTACCCGCACGCTTCACCGTTGCGGCAACCGGCAACCTGCAGGACTCCGCAAACCATACCTATCACTACTATCAGGACAGCGTTCACGATTTCGCCTGGTTTGCAGACAGGCATTTTCACCACGATCACGATACCCTCCGCCTACCCTCCGGCCGCATCATCGGCGTCTATTCGTATTATACCCCCACCGCCGGCCCCGGCTGGAAACAGGCCATCGCCTACATCAAACGCGCCGTCCTGTTCCGTTCCACCCTCATCGGCGAATACCCCTACAATACCATCACCGCCGTCCAGTCCCGCTCCGACACCTCGGACGCCATGGAATACCCCACCATCACGGTGATCAATAACCAACCCACCGCCCGTGAACTCGACCTGACCATCGAACACGAAGTAGGCCACAATTGGTTCTACGGCATCCTCGGCACTGACGAACGCCGTTTCCCCTGGATGGACGAAGGCATCGACACCTATTACGACAACCGCTACGAGACCCTTTATTACGGCTATTCCGAAGATCCCGGTCTGGCAGTGACCGAAACCCGCGCCGTAGAGAAAAAAGATCAGCCGATCTCCACTTCATCGGAGGATTTTACCGCTCAGAATTATAACGATATTGCCTACACGAAAACAGGCGCCTGGCTGAAGCTGCTGGAAGATACTCTCGGCACCCCGCTTTTCGATAGCTGTATGCGCACCTACTTCCGCACCTGGCAGTTCAAACACCCTTATCCGGACGATCTCAAAGCAATCATCACCCAAACAAGCCAACGCAACCTCGACGCCTTTTTTTCACTCCTCGACCGGAAAGGCCCCCTTCCACCCCTGCCCGCCCATCGCCGGCTAAAACCCACCTTCGGCTACAACCTGCACCATACGGACAGCATCCAATATCTCGGCTTCGCACCGCTACTCGCCTTCAACGACTACGACCACATCATGGTCGGCGCCGTGATCCATAATTTCAATCTGCCACCCAGCCCCGTTCAGTTCTTCCTGGCTCCCTTCTATGGTACCCTAAGCCATCGGCTCGACGGCACCGGCGGTCTCTTCTGGACCACCTACCCCGATCAGGGGCTACAACAAATTCGTCTGGGCATCACCGGCACACGTTTTTCCACAAGCAGCGCCACCGACAGCAGCGGCCACAAGCTCTTCGGCGGTTTCTACAAGCTGATACCGTCCTTGCGTATCGTCTTTCCCCAAAACAACCCCCACAGCACCCGGGAGATCGCACTCGAATGGAAAACCTATCTCATTGGCGAAAACGCACTCGACCATTATGTCCAAAAACACGCCGATTCACTGTACTACCCTACCGCAGGGAAATACAGTTTCCGCTACCTCAACGAATTGAATTTCGACATCCGCGATACCCGCGTGCTCTACCCGTATAAAGCGCGTCTGCAGCTACAGCAGGCCTCCGGTTTCTACCGGATCAACTTCACCGGCAACTATTTCTTCAACTATGCCAGGGGCGCTGGCCTCGACCTGCGGCTCTTCGGCGCAAAATTTGGCTACCTGGCCTCCGGCGAGACCTCGGGCGATATCACCCGCTACGAGCCCAAGCTCACAGCCGTCCGCGGCAGTGAAGACTATACCTATGAGAATTATTTCGTGGGGCGTTCCGAATTCATGGGCCTGGCCAGCCAGCAGATCATGAACCGCGACGGCGAGCTGCACTTGCGTACCGACCTCTTTCAGAGCCTGCAGGGGCGCAGCGATAATTGGGTCGCCTCCCTCAACCTCCGCACCACCCTGCCCCGCCAGATCGTCCCCCAATGGCTTCCCCTGAAATTATTCTTAGACATTGGCACCTACACCCAGGCCTGGGGCAACACGCCGCCCACCGATCATTTCCTCTACGTCAGCGGTCTCGAGCTCGACCTTTTCCACGACATTTTCCATATCTACGCCCCACTGGTCTATAGCAGCGATTTCTCCAGCCAGCTCAAGACCGTTCCCGACCAGAACAGTCTCGGGAAAAAGATCTCGTTTGCCATCGATATCCAAAACATCGACTTCCGGAAACTCATTGTCGGCAAATGAGTACTAGCGAACATACCGGCCATTCCGGCGGCCCGGCCCACCCACCCGCGAACACCGGCCCCTCAGCCGGCACGAGCTACCATATCCGCTACGTCACCCGCCACGAGATCGACACCGCCCGGTGGGATGCCTGCATCGCCCGAGCCACCAACTCCCTCCTCTACGGCTTCCATTTCTACCTCGACCACATGGCCGCACACCAGTGGGACGCCCTGATCCTCGGCGACTACGAAGCCGTCATGCCCCTGACCTGGCGCCGCAAATATGGCATCCGCTATCTCTGCCAGCCGCCTTTCACCCAACAAACGGGCATCTTCTCAGCCGAGCCGCTTTCAACGGGGCTCATCGAAGCCTTTTTAGAAGCCACCTGCGGTCATTTTCGCTTCGCCGAGATCTTTCTCAACTACGGCAATGCCCTCCCCGCCGTTCAACCCCAAAAGAACTTCGTCCTGGACCTGCACGCCCCCTATCCTCACATAGCGTCAAACTACAATTCTCATCTCTCGCGCAACCTCAAAAATGCAACACGTCATGAACTCCGGTATTCCGATGATCTCGATCTATCGGCCGCATTGGAAGGCTACCGCCGGACATATGGTGCTCGTACACCGCATGTCACCGCCAAAGACTATGAACACCTTGAACGACTATGTCGCCAATTGCTAAAAGAGGACCAACTCATCCTCCGCATCGTAAGCGGTCCCGCGGATGAGCCGCTGGCAACAGCTCTTCTCCCCCGCGACAAACACCGGCTCTACCTGCTTCAACCGGTAACCTTTCCCGCAGGACGCAAGGTCAGCGCCAATCATTTTCTATTGGATCAATTGATACGCGAATTCGCCGGCCACCCTTTGCTGCTGGATTTCGAAGGCTCCGATCTTCCTGGCGTTGCCCGGTTCTACACCAGCTTCGGCGGCATACAACAGCCCTATTTTTGTTACCGGTATAACCATCTACCCTGGCCGCTTAAGTGGCTAAAAGGCTGAACCAGCCCAGCGTTGCCGCGAGAGCCCGGCCCGCCGCCGCGAGGCCCCTGATCACCGGCCCGCCCGCTGACTAAAACGATAACACCCGCTCGGCTATCGTCAGATCACTGGGCACCGTGATCTTGATATTATCGATCTCCCCGTCTACAAGATGTATGGGATGCCCTGCCGCTTCGACCACCGAGGCCTCGTCGGTAAAGCTCTCCCGGTAGGCAGCCTGGTAAGCAGGGACCAAAAGCTTGCTAAGAAAAGTTTGTGGCGTCTGAACGAGCTTTACCCGATGCCGGTCGATCGCTTCGTTCCCGGTAGCCGTGATCAGCCGAACGCTATCCTTCGAATCGACCACGGGTATCGCCGATCCATGTTCCAGCGCGCCGGCATAACAACGATGGATCAGCTCCCGGCTGACCAGACACCGCACCCCATCGTGGACAAAGATCACGCTCTCCCCAACAGCCATCGCCAGACCATTGCGGACGCTTTCAAACCGCGTGGCCCCGCCCGTTACCACCTGGATCCTCTCCGGGAAAGCCGTAGTGGCGACCAGCACCCGCGTCGTCTCCTCGTGATGTTTCGGCGCGACAAGCACCACCGGCATATCTTCATAGGCGCTCAGAAAGGTATTCAGCGTATACCACAGTATAGGCCGGCCGCAAAGCTCGAGGAACTGCTTTGGCGTATCCGTACCCATCCGCGTGCCGGAACCGCCGGCAACGATCACCGCATATTTTTCCATGGTTATTTGTATATCGCTACCACGCTCGCCCCGTCGCTGCTCTTAAAGCCGCGGTACATGCCCTGGCTGTTGAAGACCAGCGCGGCATTCCCTTGCGCGTCCACACCGATCATCCCACCCTCGCCGCCGATGGCCATCAGCTTCTCATGCACCACGATCTCCATAGCCTCCTGCAACGAAAGCCCTTTGTATTCCATCAAACAGCTGACATCATGCGCCGCCGCCGCCCGGATGAATAGCTCACCGTGACCCGTACACGAAATACCGCAAGTGGCATTGTTGGCATAAGTTCCGGCGCCGATTATCGGGCTATCTCCAATCCTCCCATACTTCTTGTTCGTCATTCCACCTGTGCTGGTCGCTGCAGCAATATTCCCGTTCTGATCACAGGCAACGGCCCCCACAGTACCGAATTTCTTGTCCCGCATCAGCTCCTCCAGCCGCTGGTGCGTATGATCCAGCGAATAGGTGTCCGAATCGCGGATCGCCTTCCACTGATCATACCGAAACTGTGAAAAGAAATATTCATCGGGTTCCAGCTTGATCCCCTGCTTGATGGCAAAATCCTGGGCCCCCTTGCCGCTCAAAAACACATGGTTGCTGTTGAGCATCACCTCCATCGCCAGCTCGATAGGATTGCGCACATTCCGCACCCCCGTGACCGCGCCGGCGTCCAGCGTTCGCCCATCCATCACCGCGGCATCCATCTCCTGAACACCTTTCTTCGTGAACACGGAACCACGCCCGGCATTAAAAAGCATATTGTCTTCGAGGATCACTATCGTCGCCTTGATCGCATTCAGCGCAGATCCGCCTTGCTCCAACACCGCAAAACCGGCATCCATCGCCTGCCGCAACCCGGCCTGATAAGCCTCTTCCAGCTCGGGTGTCATATCTTCTTTCAGGATCGTACCCGCGCCCCCGTGAATAGCTAATGTATACTTGGACATAGCGCGAAACTACTCCAAATCCCAACTAATATTTTTGAAGAATAATCGAAGAGTATTGAACAGCCGTTAACATCCATGACAAATCATTAAAAGATCATCAACGCACCAGTCTTTCGCATTCCTCTAGCAACCGCGTCTTCCCGATAGCAGCCGTTCCCACCTCCTCGCAAACAAGACCGCCCGCAATATTGGCGACCTCCGCCATCAGCCGCACGTCATGCGTAGCAGCATAAACCAGCGAAGCCACGGCGATCACCGTGTCGCCCGCCCCGGAAACATCCGCGATATTACGTATATGCGATGGAATATGGGTCGCCGCAGGTCCCTTTTGGACAAAGACACCTTTCTCCGATAAAGTGATGAACGAGATGTCGTGTTTCAACCGCGCCGCCAGTTGCTCATGCATCTGCCGCAAAACCGGCAGTCGCACTTCCTCGACTAAAAGGTTCAACCCCTCCCTGACCTCTTTCAAATTGGGCTTGAAGATGGTCACGCCCTCATAGGCAAAGAAATTCTTTCGTTTCGGGTCCACCGCCGTGATCACATCGGAATGCCGGCAAAGCGCCACCGCCTCGCGGATCACCCGCTGCGTAAGCACGCCCTTATTATAATCTTCGAAGATCATTATCTGTGGACGCTCGGTCTCGATATAACGCTGTACCTCCGCCAGCATCGCATCTTCCTCCGCCGCGCCAAGATCCCGGATGGTTTCCGAATCCAGCCGCAACATCTGTTGATTCCGGCCCATCACGCGGGCCTTATTGGTCGTGATCCTGTCGTCACTCGCCAGCAGCCTTCCCGTCTCAATTCCTTTCTCCTTCAACAACCCGGTGAGCATCGTCCCATCCATATCCTTGCCGATAAGCGACAGCACGCTCACTCTGGCACCCAGCGAAGCCAGGTTCAAGGCCACATTCCCCGCACCGCCGATCCGGAACTCCCGCCGCTCCACGGCCACCACGGGCACCGGTGCCTCCGGCGAAATACGCTCCACATGCCCCCACAAGTAGGTGTCCAACATAAGATCACCGATCACCCCAACTTTGATCTGCTGAAAATTCCCGAACAGTTGCTTGAAATCCGTCATATAGATGCTTTCCTGGATACTGCCAAATAGTACAAAGGTATACCAATCAATACAATGGCCAATCCAAATCCCGCGTAGGTCGGCTTCTGGAAGATCAACGCCACGCAAAACACCAACGCCAGGACAATATAGATCGCCGGTAACACCGGATAGGCAAATGCCTTATAAGGCCGTTCCATATTCGGATGCTTGCGCCGCAGGATAAAGATACCGATCACCGTGAGGGCATAGAAAAGCACGGCCACAAATGCGATCATATCGAGCAGATCGCTGTACCTGCCGCTCACACAAAGGATCGCCGCGACGACACACTGCGCCCAAAGCGCCCATCCGGGCACGGCGTTCTTGTTGAGCTTTCCGGCCGCCTTGAAGAACAGCCCATCGTGCGCCATAGTATGATATACCCGGGCGCCGGCCAGGATCAGTCCGTTATCACACCCGAATGTCGAGATCATGATCATGATCGCGATCACGTATGTGCCGGCCTTGCCAAAGATCACATTCGCCGCGGATACAGCCACCCGGTCCTGCGGGGCGGTAGCGATATCATGCATGGGCATCACACTCATATACATCAGATTGGCCAACACATAGATCACCGTGATCATGAGCGTCCCCAGAAAAAGGCTCAAGCCGATATTCCTTTTGGGGTTCTTCATCTCCCCGGCGATAAAGGTCACATTGTTCCAGGCATCGCTGGAGAAGATCGAGCCCGTCATCGACGCGGCAATAGCCCCGAGAACTGCCAACCCGATCACCGGACTGCTGCCGATAATGCTCCCGCCGTCCTTGCTGGGGATCAGCTTGTGCATGTTCCAACCGTCCACCCAATTCGCCTTCCAGATCCCTGCCTTGGTCCCGATCAGGAACCCCAGTACGATCAGCCCGAACAAAGACACCAATTTCGTAATGGTAAAGATGCGTTGGATCCACTTGCCACCGTTGATGCCTAGCGTATTTACCCAGGTGAGAAAAACGATGAGGACGATCGAAACGACCTGCGCCTTATAAAGGATAAAGCTGCCGATATGCAACGCTGCATTCTCGGGTTTCAGCTCCAGAACGGGGAAAAAATAACCGGCAAATTTGGAAAAAGCAACCGCCACAGCAGCGATGGTCGCGGTTTGGATCACCGCAAAAAAACTCCAGCCATACAGAAAGCCGGTGAGCGGGTTATAAGCTTCTTTCAGATAAACATACTGCCCTCCCGCCTTTGGATACATGCCGCTCAGCTCCCCGTAGCTCACGGCGGCGACAATGGTCATGAACCCCGTGATCAGCCATACAAAAAGGAGCCAACCGGCACTGCCGACATTCCGCGTGATATCCGCGCTGACGATAAAGATACCGGAGCCGATCATCGACCCTGCGACGATCATGGTTCCATCCAACAATCCTAAACTAGGCTTGAATGTCGTCTGCCCGGAAGACACGGGCTCCACGATAGGTGTGGTTTTGGTTGCTTCCATAGCATACAATATACTACTCTTCCCCCGTTTTACTTCGACTTTTTATAGTTGGCATTCAGCCCGTCGATGAGGTCGGGAGTGATATTGTAGACCGTATCCTTGGTGTAGATAAAGCTGTTGGGATCGTATTCGATGATATAAGAGTAGTTCTTCGCCTTGTTATAGTCCCGCAAGAAGGTTTCAATGGACTTCCTGATATTGGTTTTCAGGTCTTCGGTGCTCTTATACAGCGCCTGCTCCAGTGCTTGCTTGCGGCTGGCGAACTCCTGCTGCATCTGCTGGTATTGTTGCTGGGCCTGTTCGCCCTCCGCCTGCGTCATGGTGTTACCCTTTTCACGCCAGCCCTCGATCTTCTTCTGGTTAGAACGATCCAGACTGCTCAGCTCCTGGTTCATGGCGTCCGTCTGCGTCTTTACCTTGTCCTGCGCATCCTTGAACCCGTCGTAATGCGCCTCCACCGAATCCATATCGAAATAAGCCACCTTGAACCCACTGCCCTGGTCCCTTTTTTCCCCTTCCACATGCTTTTTCATATCCTGCAGTTGCTGCTTCTGGGTAATAAAAAGGACGACGATGAGACCGAGTGCGATGACGCTAAGAATGGTAGAAATATGCTTCATACGGTGCGAATATAAAAAAGAAGGAGGCATGTTGCCTCCTTCTTATATTATTTTTAACAATCTTGACTCGCGCCTGGGCTGTTACTTACTCTTCCTCATCGAATTGCATCGCCTCGCGGGTCGTTTGCAGCAGCTCATATTCTTCCTTGCTGCCTACGATCATGTTCTCGAAGTCACGCAGACCCGTACCAGCCGGGATCGGATGACCCGTGATCACATTCTCCTTGAGACCCAGCATATCGTCGCTCTTACCCTGGATAGCGGCCGAAGAAAGCACCTTCGTTGTTTCCTGGAAGGACGCAGCCGAGATCCAGCTTTGCGTACCCAGCGATGCCTTGGTGATACCCAGGAGCAGCGGGGCCGATGTAGCCGCCTTGGCATCCCGGAACTCAGCCAGCTTCTTGTCGTTACGCCGCAGGATAGAGTTCTCCTCCCGCACCTCGCGCAGACTCACGATCTGGCCGGCCTTGAGCTTCGTCGACTCACCCGGATCGGACACGACCTTCTTGTCAAAGATCCAGTCGTTCTCTTCGAGGAACTCGAATTTGTCCACCGTATCTTCTTCGAGGAAACGCGTATCACCCGGATCGACGATAGTGAGCTTACGCATCATCTGCCGTACGATGACCTCGATATGCTTGTCGTTGATCTTCACACCCTGCAGACGGTAAACTTCCTGGATCTCATTGACCACATATTCCTGTACGGCAAAGGGTCCTTTGATGCTCAGGATATCCGCCGGAGCGACCTGACCGTCGGAGAGCTGTGCACCCGCCTTGACAAAGTCACCGTCCTGCGCCAGGATCTGGCGGGTCAGGGGTACTAAGTATTTCTTGACGACACCGTCCTTAGCTTCGACGATGATCTCACGGTTACCACGCTTGATATTACCAAAGGCTACGACACCATCGATCTCGGACACAATGGCGGGGTTACCCGGGTTACGTGCTTCGAACAGTTCCGTTACACGGGGCAGACCACCGGTGATATCACGCAGCTTACCCAACACGCGGGGGATCTTCACGATTACCTGACCGCCCTTTACCTCTTCGGCTTCTTCCACCACGATATGCGAACCTACAGGCAGGTTATAGCTCTTGACCTCCTTGCCACCTTCGATGTTGATGCTGGGGATCTTGGTCTTGTCCTTGGTTTCGATAACGACCTTCTCACGGTGGCCCGTTTGTTCGTCGGCCTCTTCCCGGTAGGTGATGCCTTCTATGACCGCATCGAACTTCACATTACCCGCGATCTCCGAGATCACGACATTATTAAAGGGGTCCCACGAACAGATCACCTCACCCTTGGCAAGCTTCTGACCGTCTTTCGCGATCAGCGTAGCGCCATAAGGCACGTTGTTGGTGATCAGCAGGCGATCGTTCTTCAGGTCCATGATCCGCACCTCACCGGTACGGCCGATGACGACCTGGATCTTCTCGCCTTCGTTATTTACCGTAGTTACCGTACGCAGACCGTCGAATTGAACAGTACCTTCGAACTTGGCGGTCATCGTCGATTCAACCGAAGCCGAACCGGCCACACCACCCACGTGGAAGGTACGCAGGGTCAGCTGAGTACCTGGCTCACCGATACTCTGGGCGGCGATGATACCCACCGCATCACCCTTCTGCGTAGTATAACCCGTTGCCAGGTTCTTACCATAACATTTCACACATACGCCGCGTTTGCTTTCGCAGGTCAGCACGCTCCGGATCTCGACTGTTTCGATACCCGCATCCTCGATTGCTTTCCCGATCTCTTCAGTGATCTGTTCCCCGGCGGCAACGATCAGCTTGTCGCTGGCAGGATCATATACGTCATGCAGCGAAGTGCGGCCAAGTATACGGTCGTATAGTGGTTCTACGATGTCCTCGTTGTCTTTCAGCGCGGAGGTCGCGATACCACGCAGCGTGCCGCAATCCTCTTCCGTAATGACCACGTCCTGCGCAACGTCCACGAGACGACGCGTGAGGTAACCGGCATCCGCCGTTTTAAGCGCGGTATCGGCCAGACCCTTACGGGCACCGTGCGTAGAAATAAAGTAATCCAATACGTTCAGACCACCCTTGAAGTTGGACAGGATCGGGTTTTCGATGATCTCGCTACCCGTAGAACCGGACTTCCTCGGCTTGGCCATCAGACCCCTGATACCGGCCAGCTGCTTGATCTGCTGCTTGCTACCGCGGGCGCCGCTATCCAGCATCATGTACACAGAATTAAAGCCCTGTTTGTCATTCGCCAGCTCGACGATCAACGATTCGGTGATACGTGTATCCACACGCGACCAAATGTCCACGATCTGGTTGTAGCGCTCGTTATTGGTGATCAAACCCATGTTATAGTTATCCCATACCTCGTCGACCTCACCCTTGGCGTTGGCAAGTAAGTCTTCCTTGGTATCGGGGATGATCAGGTCATTGATATTGAAGGACAATCCACCCCGGAAGGCCATGCGGAAACCCAGCTGTTTGATATCATCCAGGAATTTTACCGTCTTGGGGATATTTGTCCACTTGATGATGTTCCCGATGATCTCACGCAGCGATTTCTTGGTGAGCAGCGCATTGACAAAACCGACTTCGGCAGGCACCGTTTGGTTGAACAACACCCGGCCCACCGTAGTCTCCAGGAGCTTGTACTCGATCGTATCATTGGCCGTCCGCACATTGGTCTTCACCTTGATGAAAGCATGCAGATCTACCCTATTCTCATTATAAGCGATGATCACCTCCTCGGCGCTATAGAAATGCTTGCCTTCTCCCTTGACCTTCTCCGTAGGCGTGGATTTCTTACCCTTGGTGATATAGTAAAGCCCCAACACCATGTCCTGCGAAGGCAGAGTGATAGGCGTTCCATTCTGCGGGTTGAGGATATTGTGCGAAGACAACATCAACAGCTGGGCTTCGAGCACAGCGGCGCTGCTCAACGGCACGTGAACGGCCATCTGGTCACCGTCGAAGTCGGCGTTGAACGCCGTACACACCAGCGGGTGCAACTGAATGGCCTTACCCTCGATGAGTTTCGGCTGGAACGCCTGGATCGAAAGCCGGTGCAGCGTCGGGGCCCGGTTGAGCATCACGGGGTGACCCTTCAGGATATTTTCAAGGATATCCCAAACGATCGCCTCTTTCTTATCGACCAGCTTACGGGCGCTCTTCACCGTTTTCACGATGCCGCGCTCGATAAGCTTCCGGATGATAAAGGGTTTGAACAGTTCTGCCGCCATGTCCTTGGGCAGACCGCACTCATGAAGTTTCAATTCGGGGCCTACTACGATAACGCTACGACCGGAGTAGTCGACACGTTTACCCAGCAGGTTCTGACGGAACCGGCCTTGCTTGCCCTTCAACACATCGCTGAGCGATTTCAACGCCCTGCCGCCTTCGGCCTTCACGGCATTTGATTTCCGGCTGTTGTCGAACAGCGAATCGATAGCTTCCTGCAACATCCGCTTTTCGTTACGGAGAATGACCTCAGGGGCCTTGATCTCCAGCAGACGTTTCAAACGATTATTCCGGATGATCACCCGGCGATACAGATCGTTCAGATCGGAAGATGCAAAACGGCCACCGTCCAGGGGAACCAGCGGACGTAATTCCGGCGGGATCACCGGGATGTATTGCATCACCATCCACTCAGGGCGATTGGTGATTCGGGAATTGGCATCACGGAAAGCTTCCACGACACTCAGACGCTTCAACGCATCGGCTTTACGTTGTTGGCTCGTCTCGTTCGCCGCGGCATTCCGCAGATCAAAGGAAAGCTGATCCAGCTCGATCCGCTCCAGCAGATCATGAACGGCCTCAGCACCCATCTTGGCGAGGAACTTGTTAGGGTCCTCGTCCGGCAAATACTGGTTGTCCTTGGGCAGCGTGTCCAGGATCTCCAGGTATTCTTCCTCCGTCAGCAGGTCTCCATAGTTCTGCCCCTTATCCGTACGGATACCGGGTTGTATAACGACATAACGTTCGTAATAGATGATGCTCTCCAGTTTCTTGGAGCTCATTCCCAGCAAGTAACCGATCTTATTGGGAAGGGATTTGAAATACCAGATATGTACCACGGGTACCACCAGCTTGATGTGACCCATCCGTTCGCGCCGAACCTTCTTTTCCGTCACCTCTACCCCGCAGCGGTCGCACACAATCCCCTTGTAGCGGATCCGCTTGTATTTGCCGCAGGCGCACTCATAGTCCTTCACAGGACCGAAAATACGCTCGCAAAACAAACCATCCCTTTCCGGCTTGTAAGTGCGGTAGTTGATGGTCTCGGGCTTCAATACCTCCCCATAGCTCCTTTCCAGGATGCTGTCAGGCGAAGCTAAACCGATGGTGATTTTTGAAAAAGTGGCTCTTGGACGATTTTCTTTTTTAATAGCCATATTGCAATATGCGGTTTTTTTCTTTATTCCCCAGCCCATTGAAAATCATGGGCTTAACGCAGGCTAGGCATCCATAAGATGCCTTTTTGCCTGGTCAAGGAGGGCAAAGGTACGACATTTATGCCAACCAAATGCTTTTTTTCCACACCCTTACCGTGGTGTCAACCGCGCGATATAATTCTGATTACCACAATAGATCACATTCCCGTTCATCGCCACCGAAAAGGTCCAAAAAGCGTTCCCTAACCGCCCGCCCAACCCGCTGGAAGCCGTATACTGCGCAAAGCTCTTACCGCCGTCCGGCGAGATGAACAAACCTACGCCCGCGCTGCATACCGTAGACCCAGCGGCGGCAACCATACCCGTGTTGGAAAAATACGGGCCGTGGCCATTGCTGACCCGGCTGAAATCCTGTCCCGCGTCCGCCGAAACGAACAACCCGTCGGAGGTAGCCGCAAAGATCGACCCGTCGGTCACGACGATGCCATTTACCCGTTCCGGAAAATCCTCCTTACCCTCCAGCGAATTATAAGCCGTAAAATGCCGTCCCCCATCCACCGAGATATAGAAACCCGTTTGCCCGCCGGCGTATACCGTGCTCCCCTGCGCATAAATGCTCCAGATACCCGGAAAGGGGTCGCCTGAATTTGGAAGGAAATTATTGGCGCTGGAATCGAAGCTGGTTCCCCGGTCGCGCGAAATATATACCCCCGCATCACAAGCAGCATATACCGTATCCCCTTGTACACAAAGCTGGGCCACAGGAAAGCCGTACCCGCCCGGCAGCCGCGGCTTCAGCACCTTCACCACCCAACTGTTTCCGCCATCCGCCGAGACCGCCACCCCGCTATCCGTCGCTGCATAGATCATGTTTCGCTTGCCATAAACACTATAGACATTGCTGTAGCCCACCACCGGGTCGCGCGCCACCCCCGGCACAAGCGCATAGCTCACTCCGCCATCCGTTGACCGCAGCAAACCATGATTGGTACCGGCATAGATCGTATTCCCGTCGAACCCAAAACAAAGGGCCGCCTGGTTCGAAGACAAGGGCATCGCCTCGACCACATACTCGAAAGTGATCGCATATGATGCGCCAGCCCATCGGCGGCAGTCACCGTTACCAAATGCACCTTGTTGCCACTCAGGTCCACCGTATCCTTCCAGGTGTCGGTACCCACTGCGACCGCTCCCAAAACCCTTTCGCTCACCTGCCTGCCCGAACTGGCACACGCACCCGTGGGCAACGAATAGACAAGCGGCACCGCGTTCATGGAATCCGGGACCGTAAGCCTCACCAGGAAAGTATCGCTGTTGCTTCGCCTGAGAATAGTGCCGTTAGACGGATCGATACTCACAACCAATTGATTATTAGAAGAAAGCTGGCGTTTTTGACATGCTGCAAACACAAACAGCACTGGAATAAGGTAAAAATGACGTTTCACGGTCGGAGATTTAACCCGGGGAAAATAGCAACTATCCGGCATCGGCGCAATCCATTTGCCACGATTTAATGTGCATTTAATTGTCCGCTCAAAAATGCGCTTACCGCGGATCGGGCTTCCCCTTCGCCGTCGTGAT